>CAZZXW010000333.1:0-3873 GCA_964658095.1 uncultured Parafilimonas sp.
AGAAACTACACCATTACCTGATTGAAAATCAACGGTAGCCTGGCCTATTTTATTCCAACTGGCTTTACCTTTTTGTGCCTGCAATGCCGTGGCAGATATCATTATTAAAGAGAAAAACAAAAAAAACTTTTTCATATTGTTGTGTCTTGATGATTATTAAATTACTCATTCAAAAAGTGTATACAAAATTATACTTAACGGTTTATTTCAATTGTTAAAACCCATGCATCTAATAATACTTTCATAAAGCTGAAAATAAATGCACCAACTGAAAAATAAGCGCCTCTTTCATTATCATTCATTAAAACAACTCCTGAAAATAGGTATGGTATAACTGAAATCTGGTCAAATAAAGAACTGCGCAGCGATATTCTTTTATACTTAATTTCAACACCTTTATAAATTGAATAATTCAGGTAGGTAACTATAAGCCATAATATTATTGAAGTAATAAAAACTTCAGTTCCTAATAGCTGGATAGATTGATCAGGGATTAAAAAGATAATTGATAAGATTAAAATGGCAAACAACAAGATTAATGGAAGCAATGCACGTTCAGCAAGCTTTGCAAAGGAAAGTATTGTTTGAAGATTGATGGATATGCCAACAAATATCAGCCCCGCTAATGCTGCCGCAGAACCGGCTGTTGCTACAAACAGGTCATTCCATTTATCCATGATTGAATTTTGTTATAAATGTATTGAACCATTTTTATTTTTGATTGTTTTTAAAGCATGCCTGAAATAAACGTAATGTGGTTTCGCCGAGATTTAAGGCTGAATGATAATGCAGCTTTATATTACTCTTTAAAAAGCAAGTATCCTGTTTTGCCCATTTTCATCTTTGATAAAAATATTTTAGATGATCTTGAAGATAAAAAAGACAGGCGGCTGCAGTTTATTTATGATGCATTAGATGATATGCAAGCTGAATTAAAAAAACTTAAATCAGGCTTGCTTGTTTTTTATGATACGCCTGAAGCGGCTTTTAATAAATTATTAAATCAATATGCGATAAAAACTGTTTTTACAAATGAAGATTATGAACAGTATGCAATTGATCGCGATGAAACAATTTCAAATCTTCTAAAGCAACATAATGCTGAATTAAAGTTGTTCAAAGACCAGGTTATTTTTTCCAAAGACGAGATCATGAAAGATGATGGAAAGCCTTACACGGTGTTTACGCCTTATAGTAAACGATGGCTTGACAAGCTGAATAATTTTTATCTTAAATCATACCCCACAGAAAAATATTTTAAGAATTTTTATAAGCAGGAAGCGCATAAAATTCCATCCTTGGAAAGTATGGGTTTTGAAAAAACAGACAGACTTTTTCCGTCAATAAAATTAGATGAAACTCTTGTAAAACATTATAAACAACAGCGGGATTTTCCAGGCGAAGAAGCAACAACACGCATGAGTGTGCATCTTCGTTTTGGAACGATAAGTATTCGTGAGTTAGCCACAAAAGCAAAAAAATTAAGCAGCACATATTTGAATGAATTGATATGGCGGGATTTTTATCACATGATTCTATGGCAGTTTCCGCATGTACGAAAAGAGAAAGCATTTCATCCTGAAATGGATAATATAAATTGGCGTAATGATGAAAAAGAATTTAAAGCCTGGTGTGATGGAATGACCGGCTACCCGATTGTTGATGCAGGTATGCGTCAATTAAATGCGATTGGTTTTATGCATAACCGTGTACGCATGATTACGGCTTCTTTTTTATCTAAACATTTATTAATTGACTGGCGCTGGGGTGAAGCATACTTTGCAAAGAAGTTATTGGATTATGATTATGCTGCCAACAATGGTGGCTGGCAATGGAGTGCAAGTACAGGCAATGATGCAATGCCTTATTTCAGAATTTTTAATCCAACGGAACAGGCAAAGAAGTTTGATAAAGATTTGAAGTATATAAGAAAATGGGTTCCTGAATTAGATTCATTTGATTATCCACAGCCTATTGTTGAACACAGCTTTGCAAGAAAAAGAGCATTAGAAGAATATACAAAAGCAGCAAAGAAAAAATGATCAGATAAAGTAATCATTATTAATTGATGTAAGCGGATGCAATTGTTTATAAACTTCAATAAGTTTTAATACCGCTTCTCTCCCGTCTTCACCTAAATTAATAGAATAATTGTTTACATACAGATCAATGTGCTTGCGCATAACATCTTCACTCATTTCCTGTGCATGTTTTTTTACATAATCGCTTAATTGTTCATAATTATTTTTAAAAGAATATTCAACACTTTGCTTAATTAATGCATCAATTCTTTTTATGATTGATTTGTCAATACTTCGCTTTGCAATAATTCCACCCAAAGGAATCGGTAATTGCGTTTGTGTTTCCCAATAATCACCAAGATCAATCAATTTAATTAAACCTTTTTGCTGATAGGTAAACCTGTTTTCATGAATGATAACACCGGCATCAACATTGCCATTTAAAACAGCATCTTCAATTTCATTAAATACTTTAAACACTTTATGTTTTGCATTAGGAAATGCAAGTGAGAACAACATATGCGCCGTTGTATTTTCACCCGGAATGGCAATTGTTTTTTGATCTATATCCTTGAGATCAATTACATGATTGGCAATTAACAAAGGACCAACACCTTTGCCTAAAGCGCCGCCACTATTCAGTAAAAAATAATTGTTGTTTAACAATGGCAATACACCGTAGCTTATTTTAGAAATTTCTGCCTTGCCCTGTAATGCAAGCTGGTTAAGCGTTTGCACATCATCAAGCAACACATCAAATTCAAAATCACCGGTATTAATTTTCTTATTAACGAGTGCATCAAAAATAAACGTATCATTCGGGCATGGCGAAAAGGCTAATGAAAATTTCATACACTACACTTCTTATAAAGTTTATCAATATACTGCAGCAGCGCCTTGTTAAGATGTTGAATGGCGCCGCCAAGCATCCATTTTGTTTTATCTCTTTCACCAATATAATTACTTATAACGCGCATTTGTAAAAAAGGAGTGTTCAGGCTGCGGCATACATAATGTAATGCAGCTCCTTCCATAGATTCTGTAAGCGGATCATATTTCTTTCGTAATTGCTTAATGCGTTCTTTACGTGTGGTGATCTCGTTAACTGTTATACCAGTTGCAGTTTTCAACTTAAGTAAATTTAGTTCTTCAACATTTGGGTTGGGCAACATCTTTTTTTTAAAGGGCGGATAATTTGACCGTTCTAACTTCAAATTAAAAATATCTTTCCACTTACCATTTTCTTCAACACCAATATCGGCAGCCATATCAGTATCAATCAAAAAAATTTTTCCTAATGCAACGCTTTCATCAAAACAACCGGCAACACCAGCCTGAATTATCAAGTCTGGTTTTTCTTCCAACGCCAATTTTGTAAGTGAAAAAGTAGTTGCCAGCATGCCCACACCAGATTGATGAAACTGTACCTTAAATTTTTCATTGCCTTCTGTATAGTGTTTATCAATGTTTGAAAAACAAGGCATCCACTCTCCTGTTGTTGCTGCTGTTATAACCACATGCATGCGGCAAAAATCGTAATTATTGTTTACATTAACTTTGCGTAGCAAATGATATATCTTACAAGGCTTGAGCATTTTAATGCCGCGCATAAATTATATAACAAGCAATGGAGCAAAGAAAAAAATGAAGCTGTTTTTGGTGCCTGCGCCAATGAAAACTGGCATGGACATAATTTTGATTTATATGTAACTGTAAAAGGTGGAGTAAATGAAGACACCGGGTTTTTAATGGATGCAAAAAAACTTAGTGATTTAATAACAGAACATGTAACCGAAAAACTCGATCATAAAAACCTTAATCTTGATGTTGATTTTTTAAAAGATAAAATGTG
>CAZZXW010000334.1:0-3860 GCA_964658095.1 uncultured Parafilimonas sp.
CTTTTACCTGCACTTCTTCAACTACTATATCCTCGTATGGCGCAGGATAAACAACTGCTTTATTGAAATTGCTGGGCGAAAATGCATCTGTTTCAGCATTATAATTAAATTCTGTGTAAGGCTTGTTCCAAGATGTTATGCCAATAAGGCCATTGTTTGATTTTGTATCAAACACAGTAACGCTTGCTGTACCTGTAAAAGGTAATTTTACTTCTGTTGTTTTTTTAGTATTGAAGTTATACTTCGAAATAAAATTGTTGATGCCATCGCTGTAAGTGATAAACATATAATCTTTACAGTAGGTAATGCTTTCTATTGTTTGATCTGGTTTTTCAGCAGCAACAGTTGTTGCATTGCTCCAATCAGGATGTTTTAAACTGCTATAAATTACTTTATAATTTTTTGCACCGTTATAAGTTATGGCGTAAGCATCATCATCTTTAATAACTATTCCACGTACCAGCTTGTCTGCTGGTGTGCACAATACCTGCCATTTTATTTTTGGTGCATTTAGCTGATCAACGGGCGCATAAAACATGGTCATTTCATTCTGCACACTTCCTTCACCAGAGAATATGTAATTTTTTGAATCTTCATCTAAAAAAACATAAGGATAAACACTTGGATCAATCTGCAAATCAGGATAACTGGCATCGCTGAAATAATCAATATCGCTGTTTACATCTGCACCCAACGCATGCAGTTTTGTTTTTGAACTTAAGCGTGAAGTTGGATCTTTAGCATCATCAGATTTTATCCATTGATACATGAACGATTTGTTATCGTAGGTCCAGCTGCTAAAGCCTGCCGTTGGATAAATTGAATCTTTTAAAAATTGTTTTGTATCAACATCCAGAATTTTTATTACAGAAACTTCTGCACCTTGATTTGCATAAGCAATCGCTAATTTTTTGCCATCATAACTTGGTGTAATGCTTTGTACAGAAAGCGTTTTACCTGCAACATAAGATGTGGGGTCAAACAGTAATTGCTCTTGCCCGTTTATACCATCCCTGTAATAAACCTTGCCTACGTTTTCACTTGCCAAAGTTTTACGATAAAATAATCTTCCGTTTTCATAAGCAAGTGAACCAATAACGGAAGGCCGTAGTTTATCAAGGCTCTTCCATTCAGCAATAAGTGAATCTCTGCCGTTTAACGTATTTAAAATTGAATCAGTATAAGTTGCCTGTTGCTTAAACCATGTTGTTACTTCTGGTGTTTCGATGTGTTCAAGCCAGCGGTAAGGATCATGATATGCAACACCAAAATAAGTATCGGTACTGTCTTCCATTTTAGTTGATGGGTAATGATATTGTGCAGATGCTGATAAAATTATAACTGTACAGCAAAGTGTAAGCAGCGGTTTCATTGTATTAGTTTAAGTGAACAAAAAAGTTAGTAAATATAACAGATGATCCGTAACAGTAACATTTATTTCTCTCCTTTCACCGGCGCATTATCTTTCCAGCTCCAGCAATACAAACATGCATACGTTCTGTATGGCTGCTGCTGAAACAAGAATGATTTTATAATTTTTGCTTCTTGTTTATCTTAAGTAAACTATGTTATTGTATGGCTACAGTTGCAGGTTGCCAATCTTTCATCAGTTCATCAATCTTTTCATTTTCCCAATCACCTAATGCGTACTGTGTTAATGTAAAACCTTTTGCTTCATCTTTAAAAACAAGGTATTGCTCTTTATCTGCACGCAGTTTATATCGTACTGCATTACGTTCAATACTAAAAGATTTTTTATCACCGGTGTATTGCTTCACTTCATTGCGGTCCATATAGGTAATGCGTAATTTATCTTCAGGCATTTCACGTATTTCTGTAATGTAAATTCTGCCCCAGCGTAAACGCTCATTAAGGTAAAAGGCAAATAATGCAACGCCTGCTAATATCGTCCACAGAGAATCTGTACCAAGATAACCGATAGCAATTACAAAGCAGGCAAATATCAGCGGTACAATAAGTGATGGTTTAATACGCTCAATATAATTTTTAGCAGTTAAATGAACAAAGATGTGATTACGCATAACATTTGTTTTTAAGTTTATTAAAGCCAATGTTGCTGCTGGTTTACTGATTAAAGTTTATATCAGATTCGTTAGACAAATTATAGTTGGCAGCAAAAATTATTAATGAAAGTTACATATAGATTGTAAGTGGAAAAAATTTATTTATGCCACAGTACTTTACAATCAGGTATTATAAATAATAAGGGAGAATGAGGGGTCTCGAACCCCCGGCCTTCAGTGCCACAAACTGACGCTCTAACCAACTGAGCTACATTCTCCATACATAAAGAAGATTGCAAAAATAATTGAATTAGCAGTATAAGCAACTCTGTTGCAACAGAAAATGGTTTAATAATTGTTCAGTTCTTGTTAATTCGTACTATTAATAAACTGCCTTGTTTTTTTTAATTTATTTTTGAAGGAATAATGAAATTTAAATTTTCTGATATCATGCTGAAAAGAACAGTGTTGCCGGCAGTGTTAATCATTTTCCTGGGAATTACACTTTGGGCGTTTAAAAAAAATAACAGGAACAATGATTCCAAAGAACAATTGCTGCTTACTGCTATAGGCGCTATACTTGAGCAAAAGCATTATGCACCTAAAACAATTGATGATAATTTCTCAAAACAAGTATTTAAAAAATATCTTGAAACACTCAATCCTGATAAAGACGTCTTTTTACAAAGCGATATCAATTATCTTAAAAAGTATGAGCTTACATTAGATGATGAAATACATGGTGCGCCTTTGAATTTTTATCCTGATGCTTCATCAATCTACTTAAAAAGAGTAGATGAAGTAATGCAGTTGTATAAGCAGATTTTATTACAGCCTTTTGATTTTACAGTTAAAGAAGAAATTAAACTGGATGATGATAAAGCAACCTTTCCAGCAGATGAAGCTGCAAGAACAGAAGCCTGGAGAAAGCGCTTAAAATATCTTACGCTCGATCAATATTCTGATCTTTTACAACAGCGCAATAGCAAAACAAAAGATTCTGCGATTGCAAATAAAACAGACGATCAGCTTCAACAAATGGCACGTGAAAAAGTGCAATCAGTTCTTGACAGAAGCTTCAATCGACAGAAATTATTATTTACAGGCGCAGAACAGTTTAACGAATATGTAAATGTTATTACGGACCTGATGGATCCGCATACTGAATATTTACCGCCTGTTGAAAACCGTGGTTTTGAAGAAGAATTAAGCGGCAGGTTTTATGGCATTGGCGCACAGTTAAAAGATGATGATGGTGCAATTAAAATAGCCAGTTTAATTACAGGCAGCCCTGCCTGGAAAAGTCAGCAGGTAATAGTTAATGATGAAATAATAAAAGTTGCACAGGGTGCAGATACAGCCGTTGATGTAAGAGGTTATGCTGTAACAGATGTAGTAAAATTAATTCGTGGTTCAAAAGGGTCTGAGGTAAGAATTACATTTAAAAAAACTGATGGAACTACCCAGGTTGTTTCATTAATACGTGATGAAATTGTACAGGATGAACAGTTTGCACGCAGTGCGGTTATTAATGAAGGCGATGCAAAGATCGGCTACATATTTCTGCCTGAATTCTATGTTGATTTTGAACGTGCTGATGGTAACCGTTGCTCGCAGGATGTGGCTAATGAAATTATCAAACTAAAAAAAGAAAATGTACAAGGTATTGTACTTGACCTGCGTAATAATGGCGGCGGCTCATTGCCCGAGGTTGTGAATATGGTTGGCTTATTTATTAAAAGCGGGCCGGTAGTTCAGGTTAAAGATCGTAACGGAAAGCCAGCTATTCTTAGTGATGATGATACTTCAGTGTTATATAGCGGGCCGCTTGCAGTT
>CAZZXW010000335.1:0-3842 GCA_964658095.1 uncultured Parafilimonas sp.
CCATCGTAAACATAACCATTCAATTGAAATAGTTGAACAGGTTCTTGATTCAAATTATGACCTGCAGAATTCAGAAGCAATACCAATTAATGAGAAAGTAATTTTTCCAAATTCCAAAGCAGAAAGCATGGGTATTGAAGATGCCCGCTTTGTTTTATTTCATGATGGGGAACATAGTTTATATTATGCAACCTATACCGCTTATGATGGTAAACATATAAGAACGCAGTTGGTTGAAACAAAAAACTTTACTCATTTTAAAATACGCACTTTGTATGGAGCTGCAATATCAAATAAAGGCATGGCATTATTCCCTGAAAAAGTAAACGGAAAGTATGTGATGTTATCAAGGCAGGGCGGTGAAAAAATATTTATTATGTTTTCTGACGACCTGTATTATTGGGAAGAAATGCATGTGTTGATGGAGCCAAAATATACCTGGGAAATTGTGCAGCTTGGCAACTGCGGCTCACCGGTTAAAACAGATAAAGGCTGGCTGGTATTAACGCATGGTGTTGGTGTAATGCGTACTTATGTGATAAGTGCAATACTGCTGGATTTAAAAGATCCGTCAAAAATAATTGGCAGGTTAAGCAAGCCGCTTATTGAAGCCGATGAAGATGACCGCGAAGGTTATGTGCCCAATGTTGTTTATACATGTGGAATGATGCGCCATGAAGACCTGTTTGTTATACCTTATGCAGTATCTGATTCAGCAACTGCTTTCGCAACGGTAAATCTAAATGAACTTTTAAACGCCATGGAATAGTAATGAAGAAAGCATTGCAATTATTTCTTGTGATGTGCAGTGTAAGCTGCATGGCTGTTACATGTAAAAAAAATGCATCAGCAACGGCTGCAACACAACCGGCAGATACATCGCTTGTTAATACAAGCCATGTTGATTATTTATATACGCCGTTTACTTTTTCTGATGGTTCAAAAGCAGCGGGAATTTACATTTATTGCAATGCGCCTGATTACAAGTTAACAGCTGATGATGATGAAGGTTTTACCTGTGTTGATGATGTGGCAAGAGCTGTGCAGATGTATGTAAGAAATAAAAACTTTACGCATGATAAATCCATGCAAAACAAAACATACAATCTTATAAATTTTCTATTGCACATGCAATCTGCCAACGGCTATTTTTACAATTTTGTTTTTCCAGACCATTCTATAAATGTTGCCGGCCAAACAAGTATTAATAATGCCAACTGGTGGTCGTGGCGTGCTTTATATACTTTGTCTGAAGCAAGCCCTGTAATTAAAAATATGAATGCTGCTTTAGCTGATAAAATGGCTACAGCAGTTAACACACTTATTGCCAAAATAAAAACTGATCTTATTCCATTGCCTCAAACTACTAAAGTTGTTTCTGGTATAACAGTTCCTCAATGGTTACCTGCAGGCAATGGAACAGACCAGGCTGCTATAATTTTACTCGGCCTTTTGCCGTATGCAAAAACGGATGCAGCAATTGCTTCCTACATAAAAAAACTGGCAGATGGTATTGCACGTATGCAACATGGCGATGCTAATCATTTTCCTTTTTCATGTATTTTAAGCTGGGAGAATACATGGCATGCTTACGGTGCAGACCAGGCTTATGCGCTTATGAAAGCCGGCGAGTTTTTAAACGATTCAGCTTATATAAAAGATGGGCTTAATGCCGTTTCAGATTTTTATACCTGGGTATTGCAAAACGGAATAAAATCTTCTTTCGATGTACAGGGTAATGGCGCAGCTATAACATTAAACAGCGAACAAAGATTTGACCAGATTGCTTATGCCATAAGACCGATGGTTACTGCGGCTGCTGAAGCATATCGTTTAACAAGCGATGATAAATATACAGATATTGCTGGCCATCTTGCTGCATGGTTTTTTGGAAATAATGATGCTGGCCAAACTATGTATTCAACACAAACAGGCTTATGTTATGATGGTATCAAATCGGCATCCGTAATTAATTATAATTCCGGCGCTGAATCTACGGTTGAGGCATTACTTACGATGGAAGTTGTTGAAGCAACCCCTGCAATAAAATCAGCATTAAATAAATATAGAAAATAACATGAATAACAATTATATAAAATCAGATAGGCTTATTTTTTCTCCGGATGATGTTGATCTTTCTTTTTCGCCAATGCGTAAAACGTTGAAAGAAAATACCTATGTGCTGGGAGCTCTTAATCCAGGTTTGTGCAGGCTTAAGAATGGAAATTTGTTGTTGATGGTTCGTGTTGCAGAAGCATTATCAAAACCTGTTATTGATGATATGGTTTATAATATTCGCTGGGATAAAGAACAAGGCTTTATAACTGATGCATGGAATGTTGCGGATACTAACATGAGTGACCCAAGGCAATTTACCATCAAGGCTTATAAATTTAAAGTTCTTGCGTTAACATCATTATCGTGGTTGTTGCCTGTAGAGTTGAATGAAGATGGATCTGCAATAAAACAAATTCACTACGATAAAATAATTGCGCCGCAGTTTACAAGCCAGGAATATGGCATTGAAGATGCCAGGATTTCTTTTATTGATGGCCGATATTACATGACAACCTGTTGTGTAAGCAGTGAACGGCATTCAACCATGTTATACGTTTCTGATGATGGATTAAACTATACTTGTCTTGGCATCATACTCGATCATCAGAATAAAGACATGTTATTGTTTGAAGGAAAGATCGCCAATAAATATTATGCATTAACAAGGCCTTTAGGTGAATGCTATTTTGCATCTCCGGTTAGTTCGCCTTATCATCCCGGCCCAACCATACAACTATCTTCTTCACCAGATTTGTTGCATTGGAAACCTTCTGATCATCCGTTCATAAGAGCAAACAGGCAATCTTCATCTAATTCTAAAATTGGCGGCGGTACGCAGCCGGTACTTACAAAGCATGGATGGCTGATGTTATATCATGGTGTTGAAAACAAAGGTGAAGTAGGCATTTACAGAACGTATTGGGCATTGCTTGATAAAGATGATCCGTCTACAATTTTAAAGCAGGTTGAACATGAACCATTGCTTGAAGCAAATGCACAACTAACTTCATCTATCAAACAAAAAATTTATCTTAACGATATTGTGTTTACAACCGGCATTGCAATACATAATGATGATTTCATCATAGCATCTGGTGAACTTGATCTTGCCTGCCGCATTACAAAAATTTCACAGGATTATTTTTCATTATAAAAAATTATGGCAGAAGTAAAGCTTGAACATATTTCAAAAATGTATGAAGGCGAAAAGAAAAATGCTGCCACAAAAAAAGCAGTGAATGATATTTCATTCGAAATAAAAGATAAAGAATTCATGGTGATTGTCGGGCCTTCAGGTTGTGGCAAATCAACCTTGTTAAGAATGATTGCAGGGCTTGAAGAAATAAGTGAAGGTGCTTTGCTGATTGATGGTGAAAGGATGAATGATATTGATCCAAAGGATAGAGATATTGCGATGGTATTTCAAAATTATGCCTTGTACCCGCACATGACTGTTTACGATAACATTGCCTTTGGATTAAAGCTGAAACGGTTTTCAAAAAAAGAGATTCATGAAAGGGTAATGCAGACGGCTGAATTGCTTGAAATAAAAGATGAATTGCAAAGAAAGCCTAAAGCATTGTCTGGTGGGCAGCGGCAACGTGTTGCCATTGGCCGTGCTATTATAAGAAGGCCAAAAGTTTTTTTGTTTGATGAACCATTAAGTAATCTTGATGCGAAGTTGAGGAGCCAGATGCGCATTGAATTGCAGCGGCTGCATCGTGAAATAAATGCAACGATGATCTATGTAACACATGACCAGGTTGAAGCTATGACTTTAGGAA
>CAZZXW010000336.1:0-3818 GCA_964658095.1 uncultured Parafilimonas sp.
GGTGAAATGATCATCAACCCAACACGTTCACAGCTTGAAAAAGCAGATATGGATTTTATGATTGCTGCCAACGAAAAAAACCTGATGATGGTAGAAGGTGAAAGCCAGGAATGCAGTGAAGAAGATTTAGTAAATGCTTTGCAGCTTGCACATGATGCAATTCGTGTACACATACAAGCGCAACAGGAGCTGCGTGAAAAAGCAGGCGTTGATGAAAAGCGTGAATACGGCAAATCGGAGCATAATGAAGAATTAAGAGAAAAGGTAAAGCAGTTTTCTGCAGAACGTTTATACCAGGTTGCATCTGGCGGCACAGCCAAATCTGAAAGAAGTGAAGCATTCAAACTAATTAAAGATGAATTGCTGTTAAGCCTGCCTGAAGACACAACTGAAACACACATTAAACTTGCAAAAAAGTATTACGAAGACCTGCAATGGGAAGTAGTTCGCAACATGATGCTTGATGATAGAAAGCGTTTAGATGGCCGAAAGCTTGATGAAGTAAGGCCATTAAATATGGAGGTTGATATTTTGCCATCACCGCATGGTTCAGCTTTGTTTACACGTGGTGAAACCCAATCACTTACAACAGTTACTTTAGGAACTCCTTTAGATCAGCTATTGGTTGAAAGTGCAGCTAAAAGTGAATACAGCCATTTCATTCTTCATTATAATTTTCCACCATTTTCAACCGGTGAAGTTAAGATGATGCGTGGGCCTGGCAGAAGAGAAGTAGGTCATGGTAATCTTGCTATGCGCAGCTTAAAACAAATGATGCCGGGCAATGAATATCCATATACTGTTCGTGTAGTAAGCGATATATTAGAAAGCAATGGTTCATCTTCAATGGCAACTGTTTGCGCAGGTTCCCTTGCCTTAATGGATGCAGGTGTTCCAATCCCAAAACATGTGAGTGGCGTAGCCATGGGATTGATTACAAGAGATGATAATAAGTATGCAATTCTTACTGATATTTTAGGAGATGAAGATCATCTTGGTGATATGGATTTTAAAGTTACCGGAACACGTGATGGCATTTGCGGTGTTCAGATGGATATTAAAGTGGATGGATTGAGCATGGATGTTATGCGTGAAGCTTTAGAGCAGGCACGCAAAGGAAGACTGCATATTCTTGATGCCATGTATGCAACCTTAGAAGCAGCAAGGCCTGAAGTGAAATCCCATGCGCCAAGAATGGAAAAACTAATCATTGATAAAGAATTTATTGGTGCAGTTATCGGACCTGGTGGAAAGGTTATTCAGGAAATTCAAAAAGAAACAGGCACCACAATCAATATAGAAGAAGTTGGCAATTTTGGTGAAGTAAGCATCTTCTCCACCAATAAAGAAGGTGTTGAAAAAGCATTAAGATGGGTGAAAGGAATTGTGGCTGTTCCGCAGGTGGGTGAAGTGTATGAAGCCAAAGTAAAAACCATTCAGCCTTATGGCGCGTTTGTTGAATTCTTACCAAAAAAAGAAGGCTTGTTACATATAAGTGAAGTAAGCTGGAAGCGTCTTGAAACTATGGAAGGTGTGTTGAATGAAGGCGATATGGTGAAAGTAAAACTGATTGGTTTAGATCCAAGAACAGGTAAGTTTAAACTAAGCCGCAAAGCATTAATGCCAAAACCAGAATCAACTCCAAGACAATAAGCATAAAATTTTATTCAGTATAAACCTGTTTACTTAAAGTAGCCAGGTTTTTTTGTTTAAGTATCTTAAGTATGTTTGATTTTAAAATGAATATTCGGCTTAAATAAACATTCAATTAAACATAAAATGGAAGTTGAAAGAAGAAAATTTATTACAAAAATGGCGGCAGCAGGCGCTTATGCTTTTTTGTTATCGCCTCTTAAAAGTGTTGCGTTAAATCTTGGGCAAACCGAAATAAAAATCCAGGATTTAATTGATGCATTTATAAAAACAATTCCTGATGCACCTTTTAAAGATACCGTTGATACAATTAAAGCAGGTGATTCATCACAAAATATAAATGGTATTGTTACAACAATGTTTCCTACAATCAATGTGATTAAAAAAGCAATTGCGCTTAAAGCAAATTTTATTATTGCACATGAACCAACATTTTATAATCATACAGATGATACAAGCTGGCTGAAGAATGATGATGTGTATCAACAAAAAATTGCTTTACTTAACGATCATAAGATAACCATTTGGCGTTGTCATGATTACATTCATGCACATGTTCCTGATGGCGTATTAATGGGTGTTTTAGATGTGCTGGATTGGGCTAAATATTACAATGAAGCCAATCCTAATATTTTAGAAATTCAAAAAACTGATTTTGGCAGTATTGTTACGCATGTAAAAAATAGATTGCATATCCAGAATGTGAAAGTAATCGGTAATCTTTTACAACCATGTAAGCGCATTGCAATTATTCCGGGTGCTGCCGGCGGTAAAAAACAAATTACAATTGTAGAAAAACAAAAGCCAGACCTGCTTATTGTTGGCGAAGTGAATGAATGGGAAACCAGCGAATACATAAGAGACCTTCAATCATTTGGCGGTAAAACTGCTTTATTGGTTTTAGGGCACATTGTAAGTGAAGAGCCCGGGATGCAATGGATGAAGCAGTGGATCAATCATCAATATCCGCAAATACCGGTAACACATGTTTCATCTTATGATGCGTTTAGCCGGGCATAATTATTCTTGCTGTTTTTACAGCAAAATAAACATTCGCTTTCAATGATCTGTCTATAATAATTCAACCGTTTCAGCGTATTAAGCGATAGGAAACTAATTTGTATCTTTCTCGCCAAGTAAAGTTTTTTTACGAATGAAAACCTGGGGACGACTGTTTGTGCTGCTGATTTATTGTACCTGTTTATCATTAAATGCATTTACCCAGTTCCGCAAATATTCAAATGAGTTTTTAAATATTGGTGCTGGTGCCCGCGGGCTTGCTATGGGTGGCGCACAAGTAGCCAGTGCAGAAGATGGTAATGCAGGTTACTGGAACCCTGCCGGATTAGTGAATGTTATTGATTATCCATCTGTTTCATTAATGCATGCAGAATATTTTGCAGGCATTGGCAAGTATGATTATTTATCAACGGCAATCCCGTTAAGCGGCAGCTATAGAACGCTTGGTTTTTCATTACTGCGCTTTGGTGTTGATGATATTCCAAACACTTTATTTCTTGTGCAGCCTGATGGTTCGCTTGATTATAACAACATACAAAGTTTTTCTTCCGCTGATTATGCGTTTTTAATTTCCTATGCACAGGTAATCGCTGATAATGATGCAGCGCAGATAAGCTGGGGCGCCAATACAAAAATTATTTACCGGCATGTGGGCAGTTTTGCCCAAGCCTGGGGTTTTGGTTTTGATGCAGGTTTTTTATACCGCACTTCAACCTGGCGATTAGGTATAACTGCAAGAGACATAACAACAACTTTTAATGCCTGGTCGTTTTCTTTTACTGATGAAGAAAAGCAGGCTTTATATCTAACGGATAATGATATACCTGTAAAATCAACCGAGCTTACTGCGCCAACGATAGTGCCTGCAATTGGTTATAATCTTCGCATAGCAAATAAACTGCACCTGCTTACAGAAGCAGATCTTGATGTTACGTTTGATGGCCAACGCAACACACTCTTAAGTTCAAAAGCAGTAAGCATTGATCCAAAATTTGGTGCTGAAATTAATATCAGCAATTTCGTTTTTATACGGGCAGGTGTTTCAAATTTTCAAAGAGCGCTGGCAGATGGTGATACATTAAATCAAAAAAAAGTCTGGATTTACCAGCCATCTTTAGGTGCAGGTTTTAAAGTAGGCAATGTTG
>CAZZXW010000337.1:0-376 GCA_964658095.1 uncultured Parafilimonas sp.
CCAATGCTTAAACATTTTTCATAAATGTTTGGAAAATGATGAATAAATTTTTCGTGGTTCATGTGCGTGCAATCAAGATATACATACTCAGTACCTGTGCGCTTCATTTCATTATCAATGGCTCTTGCTACTATATCGCGTGGTGCAAGATCTTTGCGTTCATCATACCTTGCCATAAAAGCTTCGTTAGTATTGTTACGCAAAATGCCACCATCGCCACGCACCGCTTCTGTAATTAAAAAAGAGGGTGAAACACCTGCTTCGTATAATGCTGTTGGATGAAACTGAATAAACTCCATGTTCTCCACTTTACCTTTTGCACGGTAAAACATAGCCACACCATCGCCTGTTGCAATTTTTGGATTAGTAGTGGTGC
>CAZZXW010000337.1:386-3793 GCA_964658095.1 uncultured Parafilimonas sp.
TGCGGTATACCTGCCCGCAACCGCCGGATGCAAGCATCGTAACAGGCGCAAGAATTTTTTCAATCTGGTTGGATTGAAGGTTTAAAACATACACGCCAAAACACGTTATATCCTGCGTTGATTTGGTTACGAGATAACCGAGATGATGTTGTGTAATAATATCAATTACAAAACAATGGTTGATAAATTTTATGTTTGAATGGTTCTTTAACTCTTTTAGCAATGCACGTTCTATCTCTTTTCCTGTAACGTCTTTGTGATGCAGAATGCGGTTCTCACTGTGCCCTCCTTCCCTGCCCAATGTATAATCACCTTTTTCATCTTTATCAAACTCAGCACCGTACTCAATAATTTCTTTAATGCGTTCAGGCCCTTCTTTCACCACAATTTCTACAATGCTTTCTTTGCATAAACCATCACCTGCAATTAAAGTATCTTCAATATGTTTTTCAAAGCTGTCGTTGGCATCCCAAACACCGGCAACGCCGCCCTGTGCATACTTGGTATTGGTTTCATCAGCGGTTGTTTTGGTTACAATTAATACTTCTTTCTGCGGAAATGCCTTCGCCATTTTTATTGCATAGGTTAACCCGGCAACGCCGGATCCAATTACAAGAAAATCTGTTTGCATGTATGCAAAGTAAGTAGTTAAACGCTTATTGCAGGTTGTATGCGGTTTTGCATTTTGTACGATTTGAAATTTTATTTAATTTTCTCGTACAAACCTGAATGCATGAATGAAGATAGCAATCATTTGCAGCGGGAGGTTGAGCGGCTTAATTATATTATTGACCTGCTGATTAAAGAAAACCAGCAATTAAGATCAATTTTGCCGGAAAACTTGTTGCCGAAGCATACAAGTAATCCCGTTACACAGGAACTTTTAAAGAAAACATATTAAACTGGCTTATTTCATCCAATCCCCAGAAGGAAAATGAACTAAAACAGTTTATTTCATCCAACCCGGGAGAAGGAAACAATATAATTAAGATGATTTCATCCAATCCGGAAAAAGAAAATGCATTAAACAAACTTGTTTCATCCAATCAGGAAAAAGAATTCAATATAAATGAACTTATTTCATCCAATCTGAAAGAAGGAGACATATCAAACAAGTTGCTTTCATCCAATCCGGAAAACGGATACGTACAAAATGAACCTGTTTCATTCAATTTGAAAAACGAAGCGCTATCAAACGAAGCCATTTCTTCAGATCAGCAAAAAGAAATAACTCAAATAAACTTAATGCATCAACGCAGGGAAAAGAAAGTGAGGCAAAACAGGTTAATGTGGTAGCTGCTTTAAAAGTTTTGCGTACAGATAAGGTTACTGCATCCCGCACTTCAGTAAAGAACAGCTTAAAGTTGCTGCAGCATTTGGTTGGTAACCCGCAGAACAATACCCGGCAGTTAAGTAAAGCCACCGGTATGAGTGAAAGCGGGTTGAGCAAACGCCTTTCTGCCCTGCGCAAACAAGGTTATGTAACCAAACTTAAAGTACGGCATTACGTACTTACACAAAAAGCGCTTGATGTTTTAGGTTTATAACTATGCATTAAAGTTTAGCGTTGCAACGCGTTACTTGCCTTTATTGTCTTTATTTGTAATCTATGCCGGGGAGAATTGTTACTATTTTTTTACTGCTGATGTGTTGCTATGTAAAAGGCTTTAGCCAACCAACTGCTTGCCTTGCACTGGGACAGAATCCTTCAACAGCTTTTCCTGTTTGCGGCACAAGTACCTTTAGCCAAACTATTGTTCCCAATTGCGGTGGTCGCGATATTCCTGCAAAAAGTTGCGCTGATGCTAATTATCAGGATCTAAATCCTTTCTGGTACAAATTCACATGTTATAAAACCGGGACACTTGGGTTTGTTATAACTCCTGTTGACCAGGGTGATGATTATGATTGGCAGATTTTCGATATTACTGGTCACGATCCTAATGATGTTTATACTAACAGCTCTTTATTTGTTGCAGAAAACTGGAGTGGGAATTTTGGAAACACAGGCGCATCTTCTGCAGGATCAACGCTAATCAATTGTGCAGGTCCTACATTTCCAACTTTTAGTTCAATGCCAACTTTAATAGAAGATCATAATTATATTTTACTCGTAAGTCATTTTAATACTTTTAAGCCCGGCGACGCGGGGTACAGCCTCTCTTTTAACGGAGGCACCGCTGTTATAACAGACTCAGTTAAACCTGCCATGCAAACTGCTTCAGTAAGCTGCGATGCAAAATCAATTGATTTAAAACTTAATAAAAAAGTTAAGTGCGCATCATTATCAAATAACGGCAGCGAGTTTTATATATCTCCCAACATAGCCAATGTTGTATCTGCAGCCGGCACTGATTGCAGTGCAAGTTTTGATATGGATTCTGTTATTATCAACCTTGATAAAGCCATGCCGCCGGGCAATTATTTTCTTAAAATAAAGAACGGAAAAGATCTAAATACTTTACTTGATAACTGTGATAATGCAATTGATACAACCGATAGCATTCCGTTTATTGTTACTGCAAAAATGCCAACACCATTTGACAGCATAGCTCCGGTTGGCTGTGCGCCTGATACATTGCATTTGGTTTTTAAAAATCCAATACAATGCAAATATGTTGCAGCAGATGGCAGCGATTTCAGTATATCCGGCACATCACCTGTTTCAATAAAAAAAGCGTTTGGAGAAGCTTGCAGCAATGGTGTTTCAAACATTATTGATGTGGTATTAAATCAGCCCATATTAACTAACGGTTCTTACACGGTTACTTTAAAAGATGGTATTGATGGCAACACGGTTATAGATGCCTGTTCGGAAGAAACACCTGCTGGTGAAACTGTATCATTTAATACAGCGGATACTGTTTCCGCAGATTTCTTTTCCCGTGTTGGATTAGGTTGTGTTTATGATACTTTGTTCTATGCGCATGATGGTAAAGATCATACAAATGAATGGGACTGGACTTTTGGCAGCGAAGGAACAAGCATCACACGTGATTCATTCTTTTTATTTAACGATTATGGCAGCAAACACATACAGCTTTTTGCCAGCAACAGTATATGCAACGATTCATCATCCACTGATATTAATCTCGATAACCAGTTAAAGGCACGTTTTGCAATGGCGCCTTCTACAACACTTTGCCCGGAAGATGAAGCTGTTTATACAGATTCAAGCATCGGAAAAATTGTAAGCTGGTATTGGAGTTTTGGCGATGGTACAACCTCTGCACAAAAGAATCCGCCACCAAAAAAATATGCACCAATAAGTGAACGTGATGCAAGGTTTTATCCCGTTGCTCTCATCGTTAAAAACGATATTAATTGTCTTGATACAGCGCAAATAAGAATTAAAGTTTTATACAATTGTTATATTGCAGTACCCACTGCTTTTACGCCAAACGGTG
>CAZZXW010000338.1:0-3789 GCA_964658095.1 uncultured Parafilimonas sp.
GATCACGATCCCGTAGCTGGCCACATATTTCTTAAAGAAATTAAACACCGGCATTACAATAAACTTGTTTATTGGCCGCACGAACGAATACATATCTCGCCCGAGATTAACAATCTTATCCATTTCAGGCGCCGCAGCTTTTAAAGTTTTATAATCATTCGGTCCATAATATAGCTGCATTGGGATACTTACTGACGCACTTGACGGAACCTGCATTTGCAGCGACGCATCAACTAAACCAATTACATTACTGCTGTCTGTGCTGCGCATCCAATGCAGCGTGCCGCTGTTGAAATTCTTTTTGGCAATCACGGATGTATTAAAAAATTGCTGCACAGCGCTTACCCATTGCACCGGCTTTTCGAACGTATGATCGTTATGAGATGAAATATAGTCAAAATCATTGCCTTCAGAAAAACATACATTACTCATGCGGCGTTCATAATCTATAGATTTTTCAAGCTTAACCGGCTGTGATACAAAATGAAAATTCAACGCATTATTTGTAAGCAACTGGTTGGCGCCATTCATCTGAATATTCCAGTCAATCATATAACTATCAGGCTTAATTATATATTGATGAATAATGCCGGCCTGCGATGAATCCTGCAAAGTAAATTGTATCGTCTGGCTGCCATCCGCATTTCTTACAGGCTGCGTGCCGGTGAAATTTAATTCAGCGGTTGAAGCCGAATGATTACCAGTATTAATGTTATAAGTTATTCCATCATTGGCTGATGAACCAAGCATAACCAAACCACTATCCTGTGCTTTATATTTTTTTAATACCACACTTTTTACACGTCCGCCTTTGCTGGAGAAAACAACTTTCATTAAATTATTTTCAACAGAATAGGTTTGTTCAGGAATATTTATGCCGCTTTTAAAATTACCCGCAGACGACATTTTTAAAAGCGAATCTGTGCGTATAGAATCAAGCCTTGCAGCCGCTCTTTGTTCAGGTGTAATTTTAGCTAATGAATCAAGATGCAGAGAGTCTTGTAAATGTTTTTGATAACCTAAATAAGTTGCCTGCTGCTTGTTCGTGTACCAAAAAAAAACAAAAAATAAAATCGCCAGCAACACTATACCAATAATCGTATTCTTATCCTTCATACAAAAAAATGAGCGGCAAAGGTAACAGATTGAAGCATTGAAGAATTTTAGAATTTGATGAGCAGTTTTATGAAATAATTAAGAACATTTGATCATTTCTGCAAACAGTTGCTTTATTTTTTGAAGATGAAATACACAGCAGCAATTATAAATGCAAAGCCAATAAGATGATTTACGGTAAACTGAACATTCTTAAAAACAAGCCTTGAAAAAATCATGAACACAACCAATGTAATTGCTTCCTGCACTATTTTTAACTGAACCAGCGAAAACGGGCCGCCATTTTCGTTAAAGCCAATCCTGTTTGCCGGCACCTGGAAACAATATTCAAAGAATGCAAGTCCCCAGCTTATAAGAATAATTACAAACAGCGAAGCACTGTGTCCACCTTTGCCAAAATACTTTAAGTGGCCATACCAAGCCAAAGTCATAAATGAGTTTGATAAAAACAATAACCCGATAGTTGAGAAGTATTTCATAATAGTAAGTTTATTTAGTTACGCATTTGTTTTGCGCTCTTCATCAAACAAAACAAATGCCTTATTGTTATTTGATCTTGCATGAAACCAAAAACAAAATTTCCTGTAAAATATGCTGCTATCATAAAACGGATGCAGAGCATTAAGCCATCTAAATATGCTGGCACAAGAAATTTTATTAATGGAAATGTAAGTTATTTATCACCATATATTTCACGTGGTGTTATCAGCACAAAACAAGTTATGGAATATGTGCAGCAACAAGGTTTTAAACCATATCTTGTTTCAAAGTTTATACTGGAACTTGCCTGGCGAGATTATTTTCAGCTGGTGTATAAAGAACTTGGCGATAATTTATTAAGAGATATAAAACAGCCGCAACCAGGCTTTATTCATAAACAAATTCCTGCAGCAATCTTTAACGCTAATACCGGCATTAATGCCATTGATGAACTGATTAAAAACTTTTATGAAACAGGCTATATGCATAATCATGTGCGCATGTACACTGCCTCCATCACATGCAATGTTAGTAAAGTGCATTGGCTGCAACCATCGCAATGGTTGTATTATCATTTAATGGATGGCGATATTGCAAGCAATACCTGTAGCTGGCAATGGGTTGCCGGTTCCTTCTCACATAAAAAATATTATTGCAACCAGGAGAATATTAACCGTTATACTTTAAGTGAACAAAAAGAAACTTTTCTTGATAAGCCATATGCTGAGTTAGTAAAGATGAATGTGCCTGAAATATTAAACAGCACTATAAAATTATCGCTCAAAACAAAATTGCCGGTAACTGAGCTGCCAAATATTGATATAAGCAAACCAACAGTTATTTATAATTCTTACAACCTTGACCCGCTTTGGAGAAAAGATGAAGAGGCAAACCGCATTTTATTATTAGAGCCATCACACTTTAAAAAGTTTCCGGTTAATGATAAGGTGATTAAGTTTATCATCGCTTTATCAAAAAACATAAAAAATATACAATTGTATTCTGGTGAAATAACAAACCTTCAAAACATCTATAAAGAAGCTAACGCAACAGAGAATTTCATCTCGAAAGAACATCCGGCGTTTATTCACTATCCCGGCACTAAAGATGAACGCGACTGGATGTTTCCTGAAGTAACAGGTTACTATAAATCATTTGGACAATTTTATAAAAAAGCAATAAAGCTTTTAAAGAAATAAAATGCGTGGCATTAAAAAAGAAAACCTTCCGCAAAAGATTTGTATTGTTTGCAATAAACCATTTACATGGAGAAAGAAGTGGGAAAAGAACTGGAACGATGTAAAATATTGCAGTGAAAAGTGCAGGCGGCAAAGCAAAAGCAATAGTTAACTCAGCAATTTATTTCACCTCACTATGCAACAAGCCTTCAGGCACAAACAATGCACCTGTTGCTGCATCAATCAAACCATTTCTTTCATCTTCAATATCGGTAGCCTGCGTATAAACATCGCCTGCAATAGAGCGGTCACGCAATGCTTGCTTATATTCTTTTATCAAAGTAGCACGGTCGCTTTCATTGCCAGGGCCGCCATAATTTACAAAACCAAAGCCACCCCATTCACTCACAATTAAAGGCACCTGTTTTCGATAAAAAAACGGATCACCTACAACAAGCGGGTAAGCGGCAACACCCACCAGTTCGCCAGCCACAAGCTTATCAAGTGTTGCTTTCCATTTTGCAATCTCCGGTGTATAAATGTGCACAGTAAGCAGGTCAGACTTCAATCTTCCTAAATAAGAAATATGTTGCCAGCCATCATTATCCACAACAAGAAATTGTGGCTGTGCAAGCACCATGTAATGATACATGTCAATGATATACTTCCTTGTTTCTTCACTGGTGGCAATATCCTGTGCGCCCCAGTCTTCATTGTATAAACTCCAAATAACAACTGAAGGATGTGTGCCGATAATATCCAGCATGCGCAGCAATTCCGCACGGTGGTTTTCACGGCTTATTCTGCTTGACCGATGCGGGCTTGGCACTTCAACCCAAAGCAGCAAACCAAGTTTATCAGCAAGATTATAAACACGCGGATCAACACCGGCAATATGTATGCGCACAAGGTTGCAGCCAAGCGCTTTCATGGCAAGCATGTGCTGTTTTATTTGATCATAGGTAGAAGTGGCAGGCTGGTACAAAATGCCATCAAGATAGATCGGTTTATTGTT
>CAZZXW010000339.1:0-3777 GCA_964658095.1 uncultured Parafilimonas sp.
CTTTGCCATAAAGTTGTGATATAATGTATCATAATAACGTTGCCATTCTGTTGCTTCATCATTTTTGCCTAACCATTTTGCAGCATTAATCGCCCATTTCATTCCACCCAAACAATACTCTGTATTTGAATAGTCATCGCCATGCTGAATGCCGCCATCAACATTACCATCAGGCAATAAACCATAATAAGATATTGTACTATCCTTCATGGCAAGTGCACGCAAATAATTGATGCGTCTTATGCAACCTTGTATAACACTCCAGTTTGCTTCAAGCCATTTTTTATCGTTTGTAAGCATTGCATGTCGCGTAATCATAAACATCACAAGTCCGTTCTCTTTATGAAACGTTTCAATCATTTCAAAACCACCACCGGGCAATTGATAATGTGTTAAATATTCTATGCAACTGCGCACATCATTTACATAACCTAACATAGTTGCTACTTCAAGTAAATAGCTACCATCCGCGAGCCATAACCCTCGATAAATTGTTGGACCAACATGAAAAGATTTATTGCCTTTGCGAATATCTCTTGCCTGGAAAATATTGCGCAACGATGACTCAACAATTGATTGCACACCGCTGTCTGGAACTGAAATAGCTGTTGCAGAAGGACAATTCTTTTTCCACCACGCAATTGCTTTTGTTTCTTCCTGCGCTGAAGTTGCAGCGTTTGATACATACTTTGTGCCCGCTGCAAAAAAACGACTCACCGTTACAGCCATATCTTTTGTTTCGCCGGCTTTTAATTCGATTGGTTTTAAATTAATGCTATATGCATTTGTTGAATCATTATCGATTTTATCAATCGCATCAGAAGTTGTTACAACCGTTTCTGAACCTATTTGTATTGCATCAGTTGCATTTTTAAATTCTTCAACACCATTATATTTTATAACAGGATAAAATGTTTTACTTCCTGATGAAGTATTTTTTAATGAAATCAATGTTTGATAACGGCGTTCAGGCATGCGCACATAAGCGCAACGTGCATACAAAGCAGCTTTGCTATCTTCCTTGCCTGCAATAATAGAAGCATCATTTGGTACTGAACCATTGAACAGCCACAAGCCATTTACAATTGCATCCCTGTCTGTTGCGCCGGGCTTGTTGCTTACAACAATGGTTAAGATGCCATCATTGTTTGCATCTTTTGCAGCCAATGTATAAACGCCTGGTGTGTGCGCACCAAAATCTTTAACCGGGTCAATATCTTTTTGCGGCGAGCCTTCAACATAAATGCGCATGGTGCGTGTGCCGGCAGTATCATACTTGCCTTCGCAAAAACCTAACACTGCATTAAATGTTGCGCCGGGTTTTACTTTAATATGAAACTCAACAATGCCTTCGCCTGATAAACCTTTTTTGCCATAAGCCACATCATAAAAAGCAGAATCACACGGTTTGTTTGGTTCGCTCCAGCCAAATTCTGAGCGACGGCTATCATAACGTTCAATACTATTCAAAGCTTGTTCAGCAGGTATCTGTAAAAATGTTTTTTGCGTGATGTTGATGCCATCAGATTCTTTTTGTGTTATCGTCATCGGCACAACTGCTGATTGCAATATTTGACTTTTCCATGTTGATGGTTGTTTGCTATCAAACAATAATGAAAAAGAAAAATCACGCGGACCTTTATAATTATAATCACCAAAAATTTGTCCTTCTTTTCCTACCAATGTTTTAACAGGATCATCCGGTAAACATATTAATGTTTGCCACCACGCCGGGCTGTATTGATGATTAATGGACATTGAATCCTGTCCGAAACTTATAACAGCTGAAAATAATAAGCTGCTAACTAAAAAAGTTTTCAATGATTTGAATGATATCATAACAAATGATTTTTACTAATGATGATGAATTTATTTAATGCGGCGCAACAAAAGCAGTATCCATTTCTTCCAATGTTTTTCCCTTTGTTTCTTTAACCACCGTTAAACTGAAAATGAGATTAATTAAACTAAAAAATGCGAATGCCCAGAATGTAAATGCGGGACCAACTTTCTCAAGCAGCCATGGAAAAAATTGTCCGACCAGCCACACGGCAATCCATAAAGCCATTGTACAAACGGTAACTGCTTTTACGCGTACGTGTGTTGGAAAAATTTCATTGATCAATATCCATGTTACTGGACCAATAGAAAATGCAAAACAGATTATATACACAAGCATTAAAATCAATAAAGTAATGCCCTGCGTATTGTTGGTATAAAAAAGAAAGCCGCATAACACCAATGAAATGATGATGCCTGTTAAACCGGTTTTCAATAAAAATTTTCTGCCATATTTATCAGCATAAGCGATAGCAATTATGGTTGATAAAAAATTTACGGTACCAATAATAACCTGGAACATTAATGCATTGCTTGTATCAAGACCTGCAGATTGAAAAATGTTTGGACCATAATATATGATGGCATTGATGCCGGAAAATTGCTGTAAAACAGCAAGCACAATTCCAATGATTAACGGTATGCGTATAGATGGATGAAGCAAGGAGACAGATGCATTTTTTGCTCTTGCTTTTGCACGTTCGATATCGCTAAGTTCCCTATCTGCTGCGGCTTTGGGACGAACTGTGTATAAAATATTTTGTGCATCATTATTTCTTTCTACTTCAACTAACCAGCGCGGGCTTTCAGGTACTTTTATCAGCATTAATAAAAATATAAAAGAAGGAACGCACATAACTACAAACATGCCGCGCCATGGTTGCGCTAATAATTCATTTGTGCTGTTGTGTGATAACGATAAAACAGATGCGTTAGAGAAATAAGCCAGTAAAATTCCAAATGTTATTGCAAGCTGATAGTAGGCAACCATTCTGCCGCGTTTATCTGCCGGTGCAAATTCTGAAATATACATGGGTGATATAACAGAAGCCATTCCAACGCCAATGCCGCCAATCATTCTGGATGCAACTAATAATGTAAATGATGAAGCGAAGCCACAGCCAAAACCAGATAATAAAAACATAACCGCAGCAATGATAATAGTTTTTTTACGACCAATCCTATCGCTGATAATACCTGTGGTAAAAACACCGATTATTGAACCCAGTAAACCGCTGCTTACCATCCATCCTTCAGAAACCGTAGTTAAATTAAACTGCGCTTTTACAAAACTGATAGCACCGGAAATTACAGCAGTATCAAACCCAAATAATAAACCACCTACCGCAACAGCAAGGCAGATATAATTTGTTCTTTTTGAGAAATTCATAAAGCAATCGTTATTAATTATTACTCTGTTTCCGGGCGTTTGTAATCATCTTCATAACGCTGAATATCGGCTTGCTGCCAGTTGCCAAATGCAACTTCCAACACACGCACAGGTTTATCTCCCTTGCATTGCAAACGATGACGTTCATTTGCAGGAATCCATATTTCATCGCCGGCGTTGTACTCTTTTATTTCATCGCCAACTTGTACAGTTGCGCCATCATCAATCACAATCCATAACTCTGCTCTGCCTGTGTGCGATTGAAGGCTTAAACGTTGACCAGGCAATACACTCATTAAACTCACGGTGCAATCTTCGTTGAATGCATATTGTTTAAATGTTCCCCATGGTCTTGATACAAAAGCAACATCAGGCTTTTCATCGGGGATTGGTTTGGTTACATATTCACTCATATATTTTATGCTTTAAATCTTACAAATGCTTTTAGTGTTGCACATTCTTTTCCTTCACTTTCACCATGCGGGCGAATCGTGTATTCTTTTACCGATTCAGGAATGATAAATGTTTCAGCGTAGTGCACAATAAAT
>CAZZXW010000340.1:0-3745 GCA_964658095.1 uncultured Parafilimonas sp.
ATGAAAAGGAACATAGGGCTGCATATAATTCCATGGTATAAAAATCTCGACAAACTTTCCAAGACCAATAAAACCGTAAGCCATAAAGCCGAGGCAACTTATAAGCGCAAATGCAACAATAATATTATGCGAACCTTTTACGCCAGTTCCTGTAATGCCAAACCTCGTTCCAAGCCACTCTGCGCCTGTGTTTGCGTTTGAACGGCGCAACCATTTTGCAAGAAACATCATATTAAAAACCTGGTTAAAAACAGGCCATAACCAGGGTATCCAAATGCTTTTCATTCCATATACAAAACACAGCGAAACCATCCACATAGTTCCACTTATATCAAACATATCAGCGGCATCACTTAAACCTAATAAATACCATGGTAAACGTTTGCTGCCAAGCAAATAACTTTCTTTGCTGATACGCGCTTTTTTGCGAAGAAACCAGCCGATAAAAAGCATGGTTAACAGGTACAAAACAATTATAGCAATATCTGTTATATGCAATCTCATTTTATCTGTTTACCTCATTTGTTTGGTTGGTAATATAAAGCCCGTAGTTGAAACCACAGGCTATTGCTTGTCAATATAAAAAATATTTACTTGTATAAATTTTCTTTAGCTGCATCATGTTGTAATAAAATATAATCATCATTACAAAAATCAATAAAATTGTTAGCTGATGCGCTGCCTTTATAGGGCACATAATATTCTGAACTTCCATCTTTCTTTGCGCCTGCATTGCGCCATGCTAGTGCATAAGCTGCGCGATGATTTTTTAGAACAAGCAACAACACATTCGTCCACCATGTACTGTCTGGCAAACTATTATAACCAAATTCTGTAAGCGCAGGAATTTTATTATGAGCTGATGCAATGCTGTCTAACATAGAGAGCATCTTGTTTGCATTTTGCGTAAATGCTGCATTGGTTGCAGTATTGTTAGCCTGATAAATATCAAAGCCTAACACATCAGTATAGTCATCACCGGGAAATCTTTCAAGGTATTCATCTGCACTGTAAAATTTATCTGTATTGTAAGCATACAAAAGATTATGTACATGCTTTGTATCTCTTAAATAATTTTCTGTGTATTGATACAACTGTTTTAATTCGCCAGGTGTGCAATTATTTTTTCCCCACCAAAACCAACTTCCGTTTAATTCATGAAAAGGCCTGAATATAACCGGTATAAAATCTCCTTTATTATCTTTTAGACTTAAAAAAAATGCACTCACTTTATCAAGCCATAAATTATATAATGCATTCTTTTCACCATTAGGTAAAATGGCTGCAACTGTACCTGGCGCAGGGTTCCAGGCCGTTTGCCCTGTAAGCGGGTTATTTAAATGCCAGCTTATTGTTATAACACTTCCATGTTGATGCGCATCTTTTATAAACATGCGCATTTTATCAAACGGAACGCTATCCAAATTAACCGGATGATCCAATTCAATTCTTCCAAGTTCAAAACCCATAACAGCGGGATAATCGCCGGTTACATCTTTAATGTCACTTCTACCGGATTCATATTTCCAGTTAACACCATAAGCAAGGTCATCCTGGTGACCAATCATCACGCCTTTACTTAAATTCTTTTTTAAATTATTATATAAGTTGATGGTTT
This sequence comes from uncultured Parafilimonas sp., assembly GCA_964658095.1. Taxonomy (GTDB): domain Bacteria; phylum Bacteroidota; class Bacteroidia; order Chitinophagales; family Chitinophagaceae; genus Parafilimonas. The sequence goes on from CAZZXW010000340.1 coordinate 1,619, forward strand.
CTTTTGTTGCGTGTTTATCACAAGGCAAAGTAGTTTGTGCAAGGGCAGTATATTTTGTGAAAAGAACAAGTAATAAAAATGTATAAGCCAAAATTGTTTTACGCATCATAAATTTTTGATGATTACAATTCCGGTTCATAATTATTAAAAATGAGATGCAGCTGCACAGCACTATCGTCATATAACAAGTAATACACAAAGCTATTTTTTGTGTATCTTAAGATGTAATACTTTTTTATCTGTTTTTAATATTTAATGAAGCTAAATACGGATTTGATTAATTGTGAATCTGCTGAGAAGCTTTAATTGTTTAAAGCGATTCTTATATTAATGTTTCTTTTGTGCGAATACCTGGTCTACATTGCCTGTTCTTTTTAGTACACCCCATTCCTGGGTTTCGCCCTTTAATGCTTTTTTAATTGATCTGAAAAGTATTACATACATAAGCTGCCTGTACACCAGGCGCTGTGGAATAAGCCATAACAACTTTGAAAACCGTTCTTTTTCAAATACAAATGCAATGATGCTTACAAGCACATCTACTAAAAAAAATACGAGGTAATAAAAGCCAATTTTATGCATGCTTTCAGGATCATGACGATTCCAGATTAAACTAATAACAAGCATCAGGTCTGCAAGCGGTGCAATGATGGGCAATATTATCTGAAACAAAAATATATTTGGCATTGAAAACATTCCCAGTCCTTTATATGAAGGGTTGAAACACACATCTTTGTTTTTCCAGAATGCCTGCATTATGCCGTAACTCCAGCGAAAGCGTTGTTTCATAAACTGCTTTAATGTTTCTGGTGCTTCTGTAATTGCAATTGCAGTGGGACAATTTAAAACACGATAGCCGTTGCGCAAGATGCGAATGGTGATGTCGCAGTCTTCCGCAAGTGTATCTGATGTAAATCCGCCGGCATCTTCAATAGCTTTTTTTCTGAATGCACCAATTGCACCAGGCACAACTGTAATACCATTAATGAGATCAAGTGCTCTGCGGTCAAAGTTTTGTGCTGTTGTATATTCTATACTTTGCCAGCGGGTTAACATGGTATTTTCATTGCCCACTTTTACGTTACCCGCAACAGCTCCTGCCATTTGATTGTTTGGTAATGGCAGCAGCATCTTTTTCATTAACTGAGAAATAGCATCCGGCTTCAATTGGGTATCTGCATCAATACAAATAACAAATTCTCTTTCTGTAAAGCTTATGCCATAATTTAAAGCAGAAGCTTTACCTCCGTTTGGCTTGGTAAGCACCTGCACTTTTTTATTGTCTTTAAAAGCATTATGTACTATGTTATAAGTATTATCCGTAGAGCCATCATCTACAAATACAATATTAAAACCCGGGTAATCTTGTTGTAATAAATTGTGAATGGTTTTAACTGCGTTTACTTCTTCATTATATGCAGGAATTATGATGCTTACTAAGGGCGAATTGTCTAACACAATACCAGATACGGGTGCCAGTATTCTGTTTTTTATATTGTCTGCCATTGCCATAACAGCCATTAGTGCAATGCGGGCGAACCCAAGAAATATAGCCACCCAAAAAGTAGCGGTGATAAAATATATTAGCCAATATCCAACAGAAGCAATACCACTGTTTAATGCTACAAAACCATTATTTGTAACAGGCATTACTACGTCTTTTGTAGTATGTAATAAAGTGGATATGCTTATAAACTGAACATTATGACTTTTAAAATAACTGATGATTCTTGGCAAGGCATCAACAGTGGCCTGCCTGTTTCCACCAGCATCATGCAAAAGAATAATACCTTTTTCGGGGTTAGCTTCATACTGGCTTACGATTCTTTTATATATATCATCTGCGGTAATCCCCGGCTCCCAGTCATTTGGATCTATACTTTCTCCAACTGTATAATAATTTTTTTCTTTGCTAAGTGCAATCGGGCGTAACTCAGCTTCAGTAGTTGGTTCTGCATCTGCATTGTAAGGCGCACGAAAAAGAACCGTACTTCTGCCGGTCGCGGCTTCAATAAGTAACCTTGTTGTTTCTATTTCATTTAATGCGCGTTCAGGGCTTACAGTAGAAATATCCGGATGTGTAAAAGTGTGGTTGCCTATTTCGAATCCATCTTTATAAATATCTTT
>CAZZXW010000341.1:0-3742 GCA_964658095.1 uncultured Parafilimonas sp.
TGAGATCTTTCAGGTTTAGAATTTTTGGCCTGCCTTTACTTAAAGCAACATTGTTTATTCCATAACTCGTTTGCAATTCAGTAAACTTATATAACTGGTTTACTATAACATTGGCAACTGCATCACGCTTCAGATCAACAACAATACGGGTGCCTTCTTTATTATTACTTTCATTGTTTACATGAACAATGCCTTCAATTGTTTTATCATTTACCAGTTGACCAATTTTATCCGTTAATGCATCGCGGCTAACTTGGTAAGGAACTTCCGTAATTATAATTTGTTCCCTGCCGCTTGCCTTTGTATCAATATGACATTTGCCGCGCAGCACTACCCTGCCGCGACCCGTAAGCATTGCCTGTTGAACACCTTCCATTCCATAGATAACTCCATGCGTGGGGAAATCAGGTGCTTTCACAAACTTCATCAGTTCTTCTATAGTTATTTCGTGGTTGTCAATATAATTTATACAACCATCAATCACTTCTGAAAGATTATGTGGCATCATGTTGGTGGCCATGCCAACTGCAATACCGCTTGAACCATTAACCAGCAACTGAGGAACACGGCTTGGCAATACAACTGGTTCTTCAAGTGAATCATCAAAGTTGAGCTGAAAATCCACCGTTTCTTTTTCGATATCATCCAGCATGCTTTCAGCAAGCCGCTGCAACCTTGCTTCAGTATATCGCATTGCTGCTGGCGGATCACCATCCGGACTGCCAAAATTGCCCTGCTTATCAATCAGCACATGATTCATATTCCACTCCTGCGCCATTCTAACCAATGAATCATAAACCGCCGTATCACCATGCGGGTGATATTTACCAAGCACCTCACCTACAATACGTGCACATTTTTTATAGGGCCGACCGGAGCTTATGCCCAGTTCACTCATTGCAAATAATATTCTGCGATGCACAGGTTTAAAGCCATCACGTACATCAGGCAGGGCACGGCCAACTATAACAGACATTGAATAATCAATGTATGCCGTCTTCATTTGCTCCTCAATATTTACCTGTATAATTCTATCGTTATCTGAAGTTTCCGGGGGCAATTTATTCTCGTCCATTAATTAAAATTGGAGTATAAAAAGTGAAAAAAATTAAGCCCGCAAATCTAACCTTTTGTGCCTGCATTACCGCTTAATTAATCATGTTTTTATTGATGATTTTGTTAATATGTTTTGAACAGGTAAAACATTACTTTTTTTATTACCCAACCTTTAATACGTAAAGATTGTATATGATGTAAACTATTAATAAATTGTATGATGAAAATTATACGCTTTTGCTTTTGCGCTGTTATAATGTTATTGTTTGGAGGAAGAATGCAGGCACAGTGCAATGCAGATTTTAATTATAATATCAATGTTAATAATCTAAATTGCTATCCTAAAGATTCTATTGCAGGTGCTGTAGATAGTTGGTATATAGAAAGTGATACTTCATCAGTTTATTATAGTTATGTTGGTTATGATTTCAATCATAACGTTTCAGTGCCCGGCACATACAATGTTACACACATTATATATGATTCTTTAAATGCATGCAGCGATACAGCCACAAAATCTATAAGCATAAACTTTACGCCAACTTGTACTGCTGATTTTTATTTTAATACTGGTAATGTTTTGGCAGGAAATCAATATACTTTTTATGCGCAGCCCCAAACAATGGGTGCTTCTATAGATAGTTCTTTGTGGATGATTGATAGTATAGAAGTGGATAAAGAATTTCAATTTGATTATACGTTTTTAAAACCCGGCTTACATAATGTTTGCCTTAAAATTATAACGGCATCCGGCTGTGAAGCTAATAACTGCAGATCTGTAATTGCTTTCAGTAAGTGTAATGATTCACTTTCATTCACGTATCATGTTGATTCATTGCTGCCACATGCGGTTGCTTTCACAATTTCATCACCACTGTTACCACATGCAACTTATTACTGGGATACGCAATCTCAATATGAGTATGGAACTGCTGATAGTGGAACGAAAATTATACAATTTCAAGCACCGGGTAACTACTATGTTAAATTGTGGCAACTTGACTCAGCAAATGCATGTTTTGATACAATATCACAAAACATTAGTGTTGCTGCAACACATTGTGATACAATTCCTGAAATTTCATTCTTTACTTCCCCACTCGATTCTTCTCATTTACAAACCATACAATTTTTTTGCAGTGATTCGGCTGATGTACAAAACTGGACATTTTCAGGATTTAGCAATACACAACCATTTAATGTAAGCGTGCAGGCTAATAACCCTGTTTATACTTTTCCCTTTACGGGTAATTATCTTGCATGTGTAAATACTCATGCGATAGAAGGATGCGCTCAAAAAACATGCGGCTGGTTTTACGTTAATGCAAACAATATTGATACGTCACTTTGTAACAGCACTACGCTTACTTTTAATTATATAAAAAATGTAAATAATCCAAAGCAGGTTAGTTTTAATGCAATCAGCAATAAGAACATTTCAATTGAGAGCTGGTATATTTATAATATTAATAATCGTTTTGATAGTGTTGCTATAAATGCTTTCAATCCTGTATATAATTTTCCTGATACAGGTATTTATAATGTTTGTGTTATTGCTTCTTATGATAGTTCATGCAATAAAGAATACTGCAATACAATTTATATTCATGATACAACCGTTAATGCTGGCGGTACAACCATAAACAATTTTATTTCATCTTATCCAAATCCTGCAAACGATAAGGTAACAATGAATCTTAAATTAAACACTCCAGCTACAATACACATTAATATTTATAATCTTAACGGGCAAAATGTTTATTCATCGCAGGTGGGTTGCATTAAAGGAAACAATGCCATCACTATTCCTGTACAGAACTTACCACAAGGCCAATACTTTATTGACATCAATAATAACGGGCTACGAAAGCGAAGTATTTTTCAAAAGTTTTAAATTAAGATGATTAAGACCTGTTGACCAATAACGATACCGATATAAAAGAGATTATTAATGGTTGCAAAGCCGATGATCGCTTAGCACAGGAAAAGCTTTACAGAAGTTTTTATGCTGCAATGATGAACATTTGTCTTCGTTATACAAAAAATGAAACAGATGCGCTCGAAGTATTAAACACAGGTTTTTATAAAGTGTTTAAGAATATTCATCGTTATGATGCCGCAAAAGCGAGTTTATATACATGGATAAGAACTATAATTATAAATAGTTGCCTCAACTTTCTTAAAATACGTGATAAGAAAATTCCATCTCAGGGCTTAAGTGAAACGCCTGAAACAAGTTTACTGCCTGATATAATTTCTAAGATGAATACAGATGAAGTTCTGAATTTATTAAAGCAATTACCACCAGCTACAAAAGCAGTTTTTAATATGTACATAATAGATGGATTTACACATAACGAGATAGGTGTAATGATGAATATAAGCGAAGGCACAAGCAAATGGCATTTAAGTGAAGCAAGAAGAATTTTAAAACAGAAGATAATACAATTGCGCGATAAAGAATGAATGAACAATTACCATACGAACATGAAATAATCCAAAAGCTGGAAGCGCTTTCATTGCCGGATGAAAATACGGCATGGATAGATATGCGCCGGCGTTTGGATGAGGAAGATAATGATGATGGTATAATTATACCGCCTTTAAAAGGCTGCGGCTTGTTTTTAATAATTGCAATTGGATTGTTATTGATTGGTTCACTTTTATTTCATAATAAAATATTTAA
>CAZZXW010000342.1:0-3735 GCA_964658095.1 uncultured Parafilimonas sp.
AAGTCAAAAAATTACAAAATCCTCATCAACATTTAGGTTATAATTTGAAAGAAGGCATTTATTGTGGTGTAACAGGACCAACATTTGAAACGCATGCTGAATATAAATTAATAAAGATTGTTGGCGCAGATGCTGTAGGTATGAGTACCGTGCAGGAAGTTATTGCGGCTGTTCATTCAGGTTTAAATGTTTTTGCAATGAGCATAATTACTGACCTGGGCATTCGTGAAGAAGATAACAAAATTACCCATGAAGAAGTGCTGGCTGCAGCCGCGGAAACAGAACCAAAAATGACGGCACTGTTTAAAGAATTAATTGCTCAACTTTAGAAACAGGTTCAGAAATGTTCTTTAAAGGAACAGTAAAATAAAATTTACTGCCTTCACCAGGTTTGCTTTCAATGCCCATTTTTCCACCGTTCTGTTCTATATATTCTTTTGCCATTATCAATCCAAGGCCTGTGCCTTTTTCTCCGTTTGTTCCAAAGGTTGATTCGTGGTTTATTTTGTTCAACAATTTCTGAACAAGCATTTCGCTCATACCGGTTCCTGAATCTTTCACGGTTATTCTTACCTGGTCATTATGTAATTCTGTTTCAATTACAATTTCTCCATCAGCATACGAAAATTTTATGGCATTGGTTATAAAGTTGCGCAGCACCACGGCAAACATATCAAGGTCAACATAAATATCTTTATAATAATTAAAAGTAGTTTTTAACTGGATATTTTTTTGTCGAATCACGTCCCATAAACTTCCTGTAATCTTTAAAATTTCTGTTTGAATATTTACTTGTTTCGGATTATATGTAATACCACCCAATTGGCTTTTTGCCCAGCGCAAAAGATCATCAATCAGTTCAAAACAATTGTAAGAACTTCTTGTTAGTATTTTAAGTGACTCTAATAATTCTTCTTTCGAATAAGAGCTGTAATTATCAATAATAGTTTTTAGAAATGTTACGTTAATGCCAATCGGCCCTCTTAAATCGTGTGCTATTATAGATACTAATTTGTTTTTATGCTCATTTAGTATAGATAAATTCTCAAATGTTTCCATCTGCGCCGTAATATCAGTTGCCCATGAAGCAGCCATTGTACGTTCTTTATATATTACCGGAAACTTAATTACTTTATAGTTGTTGTTTTTGTTCAACACTATTCCTTTCTCAATTGTTTCCAAAACTTTTTCAGTGTCAATAACCTTTCGGTTGTTTTCTGAATATTCTTTTGCCAGGTTTTGGGGGTATAATTCAAAAATATTTTTACCAATTACTTCAACAAGTGGTGGAAATATTCTTATGTATGATGGATTTGCATATTCAATAAAACCTTCTGCATCTGTTATCCATGCAAGCATCGGGCTATTATGCAAAAATTCTTTAAAAGGAGTATTGCTGTTGGTAAAATTTCTGCCTGTCAGCAGATCGGCTGTTTCTAAATCAAGCGTTGTCATAAGAATTAAAAAATAAAAATAGAAGCATTTAAGTGATATAAAGTATTGCGGTGGTGTTATTTGTATCCGATAAAGGTTTTTTAATTTTCCTTAGTATTACATTAAAATATAGTGCCAGACGTGTTATCACAACAAAATGAATAAATGATTATGTTCGCTTTAAGAATTACTATTATGAAAAGATTTTATCTATTATTATTAATTGTATTACCGCTCTATATATTTCCTCAAACAACAATGTCTCCCGAATTGCTTTGGAAATTAGGACGTGTTAATGGTATAGGAATATCAAAAAATAAACAGTACATCATATATTCTGTAGCCACGCCTGATGTAGTACAAAACAAAGCGGTTAGCAAAACTTACAGGTTACCAGTCAATGGTGGAACGGCAGAGGAAATAACAAATGCTGATACGCTGGTTGCAAATAATCATATTTCTGCTGATGGCAAATGGAAGATTAGTGATAGCGATGTAAAGATCATGAATATATATGGCAGCGATTTTTATCCTGCCCTAACAAAAAGCAATGTGCAGATTTATAACGGCCTTGATTACAGGCATTGGGATACATGGGAAGATGGAAAATTCAGCCATATATTTTTAAGCAAGGTAAATGATACAACTAAAAAAGATCTGATGGCTGGTGAAGCTTATGATTGTCCGCAGAAACCTTTTGGCGGTAATGAAGATTATATATTTAATCCTGATGGAAAGCATATTGTGTATGTAACCAAACAAAAGCAAGGCACCGCTTACGCCATCAGCACCAACACAGATTTATTTGAGTATGATATTGAAAATGGCACGACAAAAAACTTAACAGAAGGCATGATGGGTTATGATATGAATCCTTCATATAATAAAAAAGGAGAGCTTGCCTGGTTAAGTATGAAGCGCGAAGGTTATGAAGCAGACAAACAGGATTTAATTGTATCAAACGGAAAAACGCAACTGAATTTAACGGCAAGCCATGATGATATACATGTTGAAAGTTTTAAATGGAGTGATGATGATAAGAATATATTTTTTATAGCGCCGAAAGATGGAACCCTCCAGTTGTTTGAAGTAAATTATCCGGGCTTAACAAAAATGGCAGTTACAGTTAAACAAATTACGAATGGTGATTTTGATGTAAGCGGAATTGTTGGTCAGAAAGATAACACGCTTTTTGTAACAAGAACAGATTTTAATCATGCACAGGAAATTTATACAGTTGATGTAAGTAACGGCAGCATGAAACAATTAACGCATGTAAATGATAGTGTTTATAAAAATCTTTCCATGATCAGCTGGCAAAAGAAATATGTTACAACAACAGATAATAAGCAAATGGTAGTTTGGGTTACGTATCCGCCCAACTTTGATTCAACAAAAAAATATCCAACGCTTTTATATTGCCAGGGTGGCCCGCAAAGTGCACTAACGCAGTTTTATTCTTTCCGATGGAACTTTCAATTGATTGCTTCAAACGGTTATATTATTGTTGCGCCTTGCCGCCGAGGCATGCCTGGTTTTGGAACGCAATGGAATGAACAGGTAAGCAAAGACTGGGGCGGTCAGGTTTTAAAGGATTATTTATCTGCGATTGATGCAGTTTCAAAAGAGCCTTATGTTGATACAAGCAAACGTGGTTGTGTTGGTGCAAGTTTTGGCGGCTTTAGCGTATTTGCATTGGCAGGCATACATAATCATCGCTTTAAAACCTTTTTATCGCATGATGGTGTTTTTGATTTCAGAAGTATGTACAGTACAACAGATGAAATGTGGTTTGAGAACTGGGAGAAAGGCGGTGCTTATTGGGATTTAAATAATGCAATAGCACAGCGTTCGTTCAGTCAAAGCCCAAGCAATTTTGTACAAAACTGGGATACACCCATCATGATCGTACAAGGCGGAAAAGATTATCGTGTGCCGATTGAACAAGGGCAGGGTGCTTTCCAGGCGGCACAGTTAAGAGGTATTAAAAGCCGCTTTTTATTTTTACCTGATGAAAACCATTGGGTGCTTAAGCCGCAGGACGCATTGGTTTGGCAACATGAATTTTTTAAATGGCTGGATGAGACGCTGAAATGATTTTATTACTGGCATAATTACTGCTTTTGTTCATAAAAAATAATGTTATGTATACAAAAATCTCAACATTCCTTGCCAGGATAATTTCAATGCTTGTTTTACTATTTATTGCATTTCAAACAAAAATAAATGCACAAAGCACATCATCTACAACAACACATACCGAAACCAATTCGACTTCTATTAACCCGATGGTGTGGTATA
>CAZZXW010000343.1:0-3718 GCA_964658095.1 uncultured Parafilimonas sp.
TTTAAGTAATATTTTAAACATTAATTCGCTTTCAATTTCTTATAATAATTATAAAGCCATAAATAAGCGAAAACGGTAATAATAAAATTCGGAATGATCGCAGGAAAAAAGAATTAAAATTCATTTGCTTTAACTACAATTCAAATTTAGTATAAACATAACAGCCATTTTGCATTAACCGGGTTATTGCAAAAAAGATTGCAATTCATGTTTAATAAGCAAAGCTTGTTGCTGCACAAAAAATGCATTAATGTTCTCGCAGGTTGGCACGGTTGCAATTTTTGGATAACCGCTCCACTCCTCAATTTCTTCTTCATAATTCATGTAATCTTCATTAAACATCCAACCTAAAACATGAAGGCCCTGTTGCCTGCAAACACTTGCTGTTAACAAAGAATGGTTGATGCTGCCTAAATAATTTCTGCTTACCAGAATAACTTTTGCGTTAAGCTTTTTAATAAGATCAATTACAAACTCATTTTCATTTAAAGGAACCATTAATCCACCTGCACCTTCGATAATTAAGTTGTGAGTTGTGACTTGTGAGTTATGAGTTGATTGCTCATTATTTACGTTTGACGATTGACCATTTACAATGCGCTGCCATGCTTCAACAATTTTATCAAGCTCAATTTTTATTACTTCTTTTCTTGCTGCAATGTGCGGCGATGCAGGCAGTTTTAAAGTATATGTTTCAGGATGAATGATTGTTCTTTTATTAGCAACAAGCGATCTTAATAACGCGGCATCTGTTCCTGTATCAAAGCCGGCTTGCACAGGCTTCCAGTAATCTGCTTCCAAAGCTTCGCACAAGATAGCTGCAGCAACTGTTTTGCCAACATCAGTTCCAATGCCTGTAACAAAAATAGTATTCATGTTGTATAGCTTGATGAATCTTTATTACTGAAAAAAGAGAAAACAGTAGTTCCATAATTCCTTTTAAAATCAAATCCTTTATATCCATCATATTTATTATTGGGTGTGTGTTCCAGCACAAAATATCCATCTTCTTTAATCATTTTTTTTTCAATGATCACTTCAGGTAGTCTATCGATTGTGCTTAAAGCATAAGGCGGCCCGGCGAAAATAAAATCATATTGTTCATCGTTTCTTTCAAGAAAAGTAAACACATCCATCTTAATTATTGTTGCGTTTTCAATTTTAAAGTCTGCAATATTTTTCTTAATGAATTCAAACATAGCCGCATCTTTCTCCACAATGGTTAAATTATTTGCACCTCTTGATGCAAGCTCAAAACTTATGCTGCCTGTGCCGCCGAACAAATCAAGTGTTTTTGCATTTTCAAAATCAATACGTGTTTGTAAAATATTAAACAAGCCTTCTTTAGCAATATCTGTTGTTGGCCTTGTGTAAGGCATTTTTGCAGGCGGATTAATTCTTCTGCCGCCGAGTATTCCTGAAATAATTCTCACGCCAGGTAATTAATGTAAGGCAAAAAATAATGCGAAGGATACTCTTTGAATTCACCGGATGCAAACATTGTTTCAGGCACACTTCCAAGTACAAAACCTTCCAGATATTGATACAGCATTTCAAATAATTTTGAGCCGGCATCAATAAGGCCACCAGCAATTATTGCAATATTTTTTTCAATATTATATTGATGGATAAGGTTAAGCACAAAATATAAAACGTCTGCCGGAGCAACATACAAATTTGATTTTGCAAACAATAGTTTTGCATCTTTATATACAGCAACAAAAAAACAATTAGGATAAAAATGAAGATATGCTGCCGTTTGCTCAAGCGGCTTTTTTACTTTAATGCTACTATTAAATGATGCGGAAGGAAAAATTCTTTGTGCTGCATTATTTAAGTAGGTATCAACTTTAGTAATAACTGAAACATCATCAATTTGTGAATAATAAAACTTGCCACTGTTAAACGATCCATTAGTTAGATAAAAATTATTCTGTAAAAAATCATCACTAACAAAAGCAGCCGGAACACTTAAATCTTCAATCGTATTCCAGATAAATTTTGTATCAAGCACATCAAGCATTAAAAGCCTTGAATGCAATTTTGCTTCATTTATAACGCTATCAAAAACGGAAGCATCATAATCGTCGCACTGAAAAAATTCAAATGCGCTAAATTTATTTTCGTTATCTTTTTTACACCAGCAGGCAAGATGGTGGTAACCTGCTTCAATAAATAAATGCTGGTTAGTTAAATCATCTGAATATGCGCTGAAAGTTTTTTGAAGCATCATAAATTTCAGATGCAATGTTACTATAAGAATTGAACAATATCGCCGGTTATATATGGGCAATGTTTCCAAAATTTTATAAGTTAATTTTGGCGTAGAAATAGCTTATACATGTCTTCATTTATTTTAGAAACCGAACAACCTTCTTTTTACAGGCATATTGAAAAAATGAGCGTGCTTGAAATTATAAATCATATAAATGAAGAAGATAAAAAAGTTGCTGTTGCAGTTGATAAAGCGTTACCGCAAATTGAGAAACTGATAAATGCTATTGCTGATAAAATGCTTGCAGGTGGTAAATTATTTTATATAGGTGCAGGTACAAGCGGCAGGCTTGGTATATTAGATGCAAGTGAATGCCCGCCTACTTATGGTGTACCTTACGATCTTGTGCAAGGTATAATTGCAGGTGGCTTGCCCGCTATCACAAGAGCAGCAGAATTTGCAGAAGATGATACAAAACAAGGCTGGCTTGATTTGCAGGCGCATGGCATTGCAGCAAATGATTTTGTTATTGGCATTGCTGCAAGCGGAACTACGCCATATGTAATTAGTGCATTAAAACAATGCAATGAAAATAATATATCAACAGGCTGTATTACGTGTAATAAAAATACACCGCTTGCTGATGTAGCAAATTATCCGGTTGAAGTAATTGTTGGTGCAGAATTTATTACCGGCAGTACAAGAATGAAAAGTGGTACCGCACAGAAAATGGTTTTAAATATGATATCAACTACAGTAATGATACAATTAGGAAGAGTAGAAGATAACCGAATGGTGAATATGCAGTTGAACAACGAAAAACTGGTTGACCGTGGCGTGAAAATGTTAATGGAAAAAGCAGCCTTAAATAACTACATAACTGCAAAGAATATCTTGCTAAAAGCCGGTAGTGTAAAAAAAGCTTTGGAAAATTTTCATAAAACTTAATTTACTAATTTTGTTTTATCATTAATTGACAAAACAAAATTGTGTTTATGAAAAAATTTATACCCTTGTTTTTACCTTTGATTTTAACTGCTGCTACTGCTTTTTGCCAATCAAAAAAATATTTTGCTGTTACCGGTGATCAGTATGGAAGTGTTAACTGGATTGCGTTTCGCCAGTTTGATGCAGATGGTTTGGCTGAACCGAAAACATTGTATGTACCGGCTGAAACAAATGAAGTTGTTTATGATGCATTAACATCTAGCCCGGTATTAAATACAACTGATGTTGCCAAAGGCACTACCCCTGCAGCTTGTGGTTGCCTTAATCACCGCATGGTTGCTGCCATTGCTTATGATGCCATCAACAACAGGTTATATTATACGCCAATGCTTGGTAACCAATTACGCTATCTTGATCTTAACAGCGATAAACCAAAGTCATATGCTGTAACTACCCAGCTATTAAAAAATTTTCCTGATCAGCCGGGTGAAGCTTCTGTTGTTACCCGCATGTGTTTTGCTGCCAATGGTTTTGGTTATGCGCTAACAAATGATA
>CAZZXW010000344.1:0-3695 GCA_964658095.1 uncultured Parafilimonas sp.
ACTGGAGCATGGGCGCAAAAGTTACCATTGATTCTGCTACGCTGATGAATAAAGGTTTGGAAATGATAGAAGCGAAATGGCTTTTTAGTTTACAGCCGGAGCAGGTGCAGGTGGTTATTCATCCGCAAAGCATAATACACAGCATGGTGCAGTTTGAAGATGGCAGCATTAAAGCGCAAATGGGTTTGCCGGATATGAAATTGCCAATTCAATATGCCATGGCATTTCCGCAACGCATACACAGCAACTTTCCACGATACGATTTTAAAAAGCCTTCAACATTATCTTTTGAAGAACCGGATCTGCGCACATTTCGCAATCTTGCTTTGGCTGAAGAGGCTTTGCATAAAGGCGGTAACCTTCCATGTATTTTAAATGCAGCCAATGAAATTGCCGTGTTTGCTTTTTTAAGAAACAAAATCGGCTTTCTTGATATTACTGCAATGGTTGAACAGACCATGAATAAAATACCTTTTCTTCAACATCCTACATTAGACGAATATTTTGACAGTGATGGAGAAGCACGCAATTTTGCTGCTTCCATGATACACATGTAAAATCCGGCCGTAAGAGAGTTTCAATACAACTCTTCCGTTCATATAGCTATATTATTTGATTAACAAATGATGTGTTATCATTGCAAAATTTTTTTAGATAAAATATCATTCACTTCAAAGTCCCTTTAGGGATTTATGGTAATTAAGGATATGACTTTATTAACTATAGACTGGGCAGGCGTTGGAATAAAAACATTGCAGTTAGTTCTTTCACTTTCCATACTTGTAACATTACATGAATTAGGGCATTACTCAACTGCAAAATGGTTTAAATGCCGTGTAGAAAAATTTTATTTGTTCTTCGATCCATGGTTCAGCATTGTAAAAAAGAAAATTGGTGAAACCGTTTACGGCATTGGCTGGATACCGTTTGGCGGCTATGTAAAAATTGCCGGAATGGTTGATGAAAGCATGGACAAGGAACAATTGAAACAACCGGCAAAGCCTTATGAATTCAGGGCGAAACCAGCGTGGCAAAGATTAATTATAATGGTTGCCGGTGTTATAATGAATATTCTGCTGGCGCTGTTTCTTTTTATAATGCTTACTTATAAATGGGGCGATGATTATTTGCCTCCAAAGAATCTGAAGTATGGTATTTATGCTGATTCACTGGCGCGTAAAATAGGTTTGCAAAATGGCGATAATATTATTGCGATAGATAATAAGCCCGTTGAAAATTTTGCAACCATACCTGCAGAAATAATTACATCAGATTCTAAAACTTTGCAGGTTTTACGCAATAGTTCAACGATTAATATCAATATACCAAAAGGTTTTATCAGCGATTTAAACCATACTAAGCTGGAAGGTTTTGTTGATGTACAGTTCCCCGTAATAGTGGATACGGTTGATTTAAAACAGGCGAAATTTATCAGCGGAAGTTTATTAAAGAATGATAAAATTGTAGGAGTCAACAATCAGCCGGTAACATATTACCAGCAATTCGACAGCTTAAAAAAACCTTATGCTAACAAAATAATTTCTATACAGGTTTTGCGTGGCAATGATACAACAACTGTTCGGGCACAGTTAAATAGCAGATCACTGGTTGGCTTTCAGCCAAAGTTTCCGCCGGCGCTTTTTGGTTCTGTTCATAAATCTTATTCATTAGCTGAATCAATTCCTGTTGGCATAAAAAAATGTTTCACTACTTTAAGCAAATACATAGGTGGCCTTCAACAAATAATTTCAGGTAAAGTAAAAGCCAGTGAATCTTTGGGCAGTGTTATCAGCATTGGTAATGCGTTTTCTGCACGCTGGGACTGGCAAAGCTTCTGGACGCTTACAGCAATATTCTCAATTGTGCTTGCCTTCATGAATATATTACCTATTCCTGCATTGGATGGCGGCCATGCCTTGTTTTGTATTTATGAAATCATCACCGGCAGAAAGCCAACGGATAAGTTTATGGAATATGCGCAAATGGTTGGTATGATATTATTGCTTGGCTTAATGGCATATGCATTGGGATTAGATATCTTCAGGTTGTTTAAGTAAACTGGTAGTATAGGATGATCTTAAGTTCTTAACTCTATCATGAATAATTGATCAGCAGCAATATAACAAGGTCAGTGTGCGGCGTTTGAAGATGCGGCTTGGTTAGCATTTTGCAGGCAAAAAATACATTGTTATTTAAATTAATTACCATGACAACAAACAAGGTTATAACCACAGTTGACAATGCACAAGGACAAAACATTTCAGTGGTAGGCGATACTTACCGTATTCTTATTTCAGGAGAACAGACAAACGGAAATTACGCTGTTATTGATATGCTTGTACCACCGGGTGGTGGCCCTGGCCCTCATGCCCACAAAGACATACAAGAAATGTTTTATGTAGTAGATGGCTCTATAGATTTTAAAATGGAAGGCGGAAGTTATACTGCGAATAAAGGCTCTTTTGTTAATATTCCTTTAGGCGGTGCAGTACATGCTTTTAAAAACACATCAGGCAACGTTGCGCATCTGTTATGCACCGTAGTACCGGCAGGTCTTGATAGCTTTTTTAAAGAGATTGGGAAACCTGTTGAACCGGGTAAATTTTTAGAACAAACACCTCCAACTGCAGAAGAACTGAATAAGTTAAAAGCGATTGCTGAAAAGTATGGCCAGAAACTTTACCCGCCGGATTTTTTAGATAAGCAATAACTTAATATATTTAATGATACTCTTATAACAGGCGCCATTTAAAGAATAACCTTTCTTGTAAATTAATGTTTATTACAGGATGTACCTCTAAATCATCTGATCTGATTTCGTCGTTACACACAGCACATTTTATAATATCGAAAATATATAACTCACCAAACTTAGGCATGCGTGCATTACGCTTACTAATTCCATATACTAAATTAATAATTGAAAGCATGCTTTAACAACTTGTTCAATTAAAATAAACCAAAGAGCATTTAGTTTTAACATACAATGATTAAAACTTTACTTTTCTTCTTATTAATGTTCTTAACTTATAAAGTAAAAGCACAAAAAGATTTTTTTGTGTTGATGAAGAATCATCAAACCATCCAAAACTTTATTGAAGGTTCGCATATCACATTCCAGTTTAATAATGGTGACTGGATAACCGGCATCATTACAAAAATTCAAAAAGATTCGTTTTATTTTAAGCAGGAGATTATTCACTACTATGGAATGGGCACCGATACGCAGTATTATAGTGGCTATAAACTTGCTTTAAGTGATATACATGCAATGCCGCGGGCAAATGCAAGCTATAATTATGTGGGTGATGAAGTGGTGCCAACTTACGGCAGGCAAAGTTTTGTATATGTAAAAAACGGCTTGGTATTTAAGCTGCTTGGTGGTGGTTACATCGCACTTAATTTGATAAACAATCTTACACAAAATGAACCACCGTTTGCAAAGAAAAACATTGCACCATTAAGTATTGCTGCTGCCGTTTATTTGGTGGGTGTATTGCTTCATCTTAATTATAAACCGGTGCTTGTGTTGGGCAAAAAGTACCATTTGCAATACATTGACATGAGCAAGTAAAATTAATAATCAGGTAATTTCTTTTCTCTTCTTCATAGCGGTTCTATATAGCATAACACCAAGCAACGCAAAACATATAACGCCAAGCAAGGCGTACACATCAATACCTAAACTTTTTTCA
>CAZZXW010000345.1:0-3687 GCA_964658095.1 uncultured Parafilimonas sp.
TGAAAGAAAAGGCAATACTGTAATCGGTCTATAATTTAGCCAATCATTTCTTGCACCGGATTTATTGCCCAGCTTTAAGTAAGAATCACCTAATAAATACATGCTGTTTTGTGCAATCGTATCCTGCTTGCCACCTAACTCTTTAAAGCCCTGGCTTGCCTGCTTATATTGTTGCACATCATAGTAACAATAAGAGAGCTCATACAAATCTTCACGGTTAACTTTCTCTGTATTGCTAACATATTTTTCTAAGTAAGGCAAGGCTTTTTTATAGTTACCTTTTTCAAAATAAATGTGGCCAACCAACTCACGCAACTGTAGATCATAAAACTGGTTGTTGCTTTGCAAAGTTTTTTCAGCATAATCAAGCGCCTTATCTTTTTCACCCCGGTAATAATAAATCTCCGCAATGTAATACGGTATGATAGGCTGATACTTTGATTGTTGCTCTATCGTTTGAAATGAGGTTAATGCCTGGGCATAATTCTTTTCAGAAAAAGCGATGTAGCCGTAATAATAATTTGCGTCGTAATAATTAGGGTCAGAAGGTATTTGTTGAATGGCTTCAAACAAAGGCTTTGCTTCTTCAAAACGCTGCATGGTGAAATAAGCATAACCTTCATGAAACTTCATATTTCCAATTTCTGTGTTGCTCATGTTGGCAACATTTGTCTTCTGATAATAATCCAACGCATCTGCAAAATCCTGATGCTTGTAATAATACTCACCCAACTGGTAACACATCATTTCAATGCGTGGCGCATTGTGTTCAAGATTGATGAAATCAACAGCATTCTCTATAGCACTTTCATCGTTTAATTGCAACCTGCAAACAATAGAATAATATTTTGCTTCTGTTTGAACCGTTATTGGTATATAACTTTTGCGCGTATCATCTATATATAATTTTTCAAACAAAGGATAAGCAAGACTAAATTTTTGTTGCTGATATAATTCTTTAGCCTGCTTAAAATCCGCATCGGGATCATTATAAATTTTTGTTGATTGTGCGTTAGATAAATAAAATGAGAACAATAAGAAAAGTAATGTTGTTAACTTTCTGCACTCCATAGTTTTCTGAACGGTGATCAATTTAAAAATATTTTAAATGCTTTCTTAAATAAACGTAAAAGCGCTTAAAGGTAAACGCACATTCATGCCATGCAGTGTTGCTTTTTTGAATTGTGGATAACGATTGAAAAAATTATTTTCATAAATACTTATGTGCATAAAAAGCGTTATAAAAGCCAACGCAGTATCTTCACTATACAATTGTTTTGCAACTGTCATGTACTAAAACAAACCAGATGAAACGAATTGTTTCCATAAAATACAGCGCCGGTGCATTTAATTTCTCCATGCTGTTGTTGCGTGTTGTGTTCGGGCTGCTGATATTAATAAAACATGGTTATGATAAGCTGATTAATTTTTCAACCTTACAATATAAGTTTTATAATTTTTTGCACCTTGGTTCAAAAGCTTCTTTAGTGCTTGCCATATTTGCTGAATTGCTTTGCGCTTTATTTATAGTGCTTGGATTATTTACAAGGCTTGCCGCTATACCACTTGTAATAACGATGCTTGTTGCCATTTTTGGCTTTGATGCAGGCAAATCATTTGTTGAATCTGAAGTGGCGTTATTATACCTTACTGCATTTACTACATTATTGTTTTGCGGACCAGGTAAGATTAGTATTGATGGGATGATTAATAAGTGAGGTGATGTTTCAATTTACAGGGCTTACTACTATTCCATTAGTTATGAGATATTTGATGCAGGAAGTAAACAGCAAACGGTTAAAGTAGTAAAGAAATAAACTTAGTGTCTTTGTGTTTAAAAACTACGAAGGCACTAAGCAACGCAAGATTTTATTCTGCCGCTAACTCCATTATAGTCTCATAAATTTCTTCAGCATTAGGCTTGCTGAAATAATCACCATCACTGCCGTAAGCGGGGCGGTGTGGTTTTGCACTAAGTGTTTTTGGCGCCGCATCTAACCAGCGGTAAGCTTGTTGTTCTTCTATCACTTTATTAAACATATAAGCAGCAGCGCCACCAGGTACATCTTCATCGATAAAAATAACGCGGCTGGTTTTTTTAACAGATTCCAATATAGAATGATGCACATCAAACGGCAACAAGGTTTGCACATCAATTACTTCACAACTGATATTTTCTTTTTCAAGCCTTGACACAGCTTCTAAAATGATGCGCAAGGTTGAGCCATAAGAAACAATGGTAACATCATTACCTTCTTTTAATACTTCCGGAATACCCATCGGCACTGTAAACTCAAGCAGGTTAACGGGCAATTTTTCTTTAAGGCGATACCCGTTTAATGTTTCTATCACAATTGCAGGATCATTACTTTTTATAAGCGTATTGTACATGCCCGCTGCCTGCACCATGTTACGCGGTACGCAAACATACATACCGTGCAAAGCATTTACGATCATGCCCATTGGTGAGCCGCTATGCCAAATACCTTCTAACCTGTGGCCGCGTGTACGCACAATTAACGGGCATTGCTGCAGCCCGTTTGTTCTGTATTGTAACGATGCCACATCATCTGTTAATGGTTCAAGCGCATATACAAGATAATCTACGTATTGAATTTCTGCAATCGGTTTTAACCCACGTAAGGCAAGGCCAATGCCCTGCCCGATTATGGTAAGTTCCCGAATGCCTGTATCAAAAATACGTTCACTGCCATACTTTTTCTGCAAGCCTGCAAATGCCTGGTTAACATCACCGATAAGGCCAACATCTTCACCAAAGGCAACCATACGCGGTTCGTTTTCAAAAAGCTTATCAAAATATTTATTTAATATTTCATAGCCATTATAAACCGGCGCATCATTTTCATAAACAGCTTTTACTGCCTTAATATTAATTGCGCTTTTTTCGTTGTTACTGTATAAATTAGAATTATAAGTTGATGCATTTGACTGCTTAAGTTCATCATAATGCGTTTGAAGCTTTTGGTTACCTTCAAATTTTTTTGTTGCTTGTATAGCCGCAGATAAAGCTTTCATGATATCCCTGCGCAAAGGTTCTCTTTCTGCCTGTAAATTTTTTACAATTGATTGAAGCTGGTTGTAATCATCAATATTATTTACGTCTATTGACTTAATAAGGTCAAGTGTCTTTGAAGCTTGTTGCTTTAGCGGCTCATGATATTCCTTCCATGCCTGGTTACGGTTTGCAAGAATTTTTTGTTTTGCTGCAGTTTCAATTTCAAATAATTCAGCATCGGTTACCATATTGTTTTCAATGATCCATTCCCGCATTTTTTTTATACAATCCCAATCACGTTCCCATTGCAAACGTTCCGGCGATTTGTATCTTTCATGGCTGCCTGATGTAGAATGGCCCTGAGGCTGCGTTAATTCTTCAACATGAAATAAAGCAGGCACATGCGTGCTTCTTACTTTCTGCAAACCGGCTTCAAAAATTTCGCACATGCCGGCATAGTCCCAACCTTTTACATTATAAATATCAATGCCGTTTGTATCAGGCCTTTTCTGAAATCCTTTTAAGGCGAGAGAAACGGAACCTTTTGTAGTCTGCATTTCTTTTGATACGGATATGCCGTAACCATCATCCCATACAAAAACAGCAAGCGGAATCTGCAACACGCCGGCTGCAGTTATAGTCTCCCAAAAATGACCTTCGGAAGTTGCCGC
>CAZZXW010000346.1:0-3675 GCA_964658095.1 uncultured Parafilimonas sp.
GCTTTGATGGATTGAAAGCTTACCGTTATCAATGCAATTGTAATTGCCAGTAAACCTGATGCAACAAATACAAACCAGCTAATATTAATCCTGTACGTATAACTTTCAAGCCATTTATGCATTGTAAACCATGCAATAGGTGATGCAATAATGATAGAAACGATTACCAGCTTCACAAAATCTTTTGACAACAATGCAGCGATGTTTATTACACTTGCGCCTAACACTTTTCTCACGCCGATTTCTTTTATTCTTGCTGCTGCCATATAAGTTGCAAGTCCGAATAGCCCAAGACAAGAAATAAAGATGGTAAGTCCACCAAACAAGCCCGCTAAAGTGCCCGTGCGTTTTTCATCCTCAAATTTTGCTGCATACTCTTCATCTACAAAATTGTTTATGAAAAGATATTCAGGGTCGTATCTTTTAACTATTGTTTCGGTTGCTTTTAAGTTTTGTGCAATTGTGTTTTTATTGTTCAATTTTACAAGGATGATAGAAAACCAACTCTTGGGTCCGTATACCAACATTGGTTTTATCTGTTGGTAAGGTGATTCAAGAATAAAATCTTTTATCACGCCAACCACATGCCATTGCTGCCCGTTGTCTCTTACGATTTGCCCGATAGGATTTTTAAATTTCATCACTTTCAATGCAGATTCATTCAATATCATCGCTGTTGAATCAGTAGAATACTTTTGCACATCAATATCACGCCCTGTAATAAATTGCAAGCCTGCTGTTTTGCCAAGCCCTCCGTCCTCATTGTATCTTCTGAAATCGGTTTTGTCATTCGGGTCTTTGCCTTCCCATTCCTGACCCCAGCCGTCATTCCAACTTTGTGTAAGTGGTGCGCTTGTTTTTGTGACAGAGTTTGCGATGCGTGACTGCAATAAATCATTTTTTAAAGAAGAATAATTTTTTTCGATGTTATCGCTGAGATAAAAGTAAATAAGGTTATTCCTGTCATAACCCGTTTGCCTATCTTTTGCATAATCAATTTGCTGTTTCACGATTATGGTGCAGATGATGAGCGCTATGGCGAATGTGAATTGTAATACCACTAATACTTTGCGTGGAGCGATTAATGCGTTTGCTTTTTTAAAAGTGCCTTTTAATACTTTCACGGGTTGAAAGGATGAAAGAAAAAATGCAGGATAACTTCCTGCCAATAACCCTGTGAAAATTATAAAGCCAATTGCTGCAAGCCAGAAATAAGGATTATCAAAAGGAATGAATAAGTTTTTTTGTGTGAGTTGATTGAAACCGGGAAGACTGATTTGAACAATTATAATGGCGATGATACCTGCAATGAGTGCCAGTAAAATACTTTCGCCGATGAACTGTGTAATCAGAGAAAATTTTTGTGCGCCTGCTACTTTGCGGATGCCCACTTCTTTACTCCGCTTTTCACTGCGTGCAGTAGAAAGATTCATAAAGTTGATGCAGGCAATCAATAAAATAAACGCTGCAATAATTGCAAACAATTTTACGAATGTTATACGACCGCTATTGCTTTCATAACCGTTTTCAAAATTTGAATATAAATGCCAGCGGCTGACGGGATATAAAACAATTGCCAGTTGATTTCTTTTGCTTCATCATCATATTTTTTTTGTATTATTTTTATTTTAGGCTCAACAGAAGCCAGTATGGTATTAGGTTTCAGCAGTACATATGTTGTGGTGCTTGCATTACCCCAGTTAGCGTCATCTCCGCCTTTTTCACGCAAATAGCTCCACGGCATCAGGTATTCAAAATCGAACTGTGTGTTGTTTGGCAAATCTTTTAAAACACCGGTAACGGTGAGATTATCTTGATGATTAATCCTGATAATTTTTCCAACAGCATCTTCATTTTTTCCAAAAAGTTTTACGGCAAGCTGTTGTGTAAGCAAAATGCTATGCGGTTCATTCAACACCATTTTAGGGTTGCCTTCGATAAGCGGAAAACTGAATATTTGCAAAAAGTTTGAATCAACCATGTTGCCACGGATGGATAACATTTTATCGCCTATACTGAATATCGGGCTGCCTGAATAATTCACTCTTGCCGCTTGTTCTACTTCGGGCAAATCATTTTCAAGTGCTCTTGCCAAAGGCTTGGGCGTATTATTGGAAGAAACAATTTTCCCATCTATTGTATTGCGACCCCACACTGCATAAATTCGATTTCCGTTTTATGGAATTGTTCATAGCTTGCTTCATTTTGTATCCACAACAAAATAATGATGGCGCTTGCCATTCCGATTGATAAGCCAATAATATTAATGGTAGAAAAGCGCTTGCTGCGCCAAATGTTTCTGAAAGTGATTTTGAAATAATTTTTCAACATGATAAAGTTTTATGTTGTACGTTTTATTGATTTTGTTTTATAGTAAGATTTGCAAAGTCTCCACTTAGCTCATCATCCCATAAACCAATCATTCCATTTTTTGAAGTACCTAATTTTTTTACCTCTAATGAAGATTGTGCTGAATGATTTACATAAACCTTTATCGAGTCATCTTTAATCACAATCGTTGCATGAAACCATCCAGTTGCTTTAGGTGGCGGTGTTATTGAGTTTTCATATACCAGCGGATGTTCCTGCCTCAGTTTATTGTATGGATAATCAGGTATCACCATATATTGCAGCGACCATCTTCTTCTTGCCGTATCAGGATATTGAAAATTGAATGGACGGAAATACACCAGTTCATAATGATTTGCATCTGCCGCATGAAACGCAACGCCCAAAAAGCTTTGCAGGAAAACATCCTTGCCACGCAGGTCAATATCTATTGTGCCTTTTTTAAAGAAAACATCTTTCAGCCAAACAATTTTTTGAGTTGAGATGGCATCTTTATAAACATTATCATTTAGTATCTGTAAATGATTTGAAGTATCG
The DNA here is from genome assembly GCA_964658095.1 of uncultured Parafilimonas sp. Lineage (GTDB taxonomy): Bacteria > Bacteroidota > Bacteroidia > Chitinophagales > Chitinophagaceae > Parafilimonas. Next base: position 2,887 of record CAZZXW010000346.1, read on the forward strand.
ACAAGCAGTTGATTGTTCTTTACCAGTTCAGCAAGATTATACTGTTTTGTTTTCTGCGCAGTGGCGTAAAAACTAAGAGAGAAAAAGAGAAAAGCTGTGATAATTGTTTTTTTCATCTTATATTTTTTAGTTATGATAAGATTAGCGAAATCGCCATCAGAATAATTACCTGCCCAAAACCCAACCTTGCCTGTTGTATAATTATTTAATGGTTTTACTGTTAACGACGGTTTATCATCATCATTTACAAATACGCTAATCACTTCAGCACTCGCAACAATTTTCGCGTGAAACCAACTGTTTGCATCAATTGACTGAGTTAGTTTATTTTCATATTGATTGGGAAATTTTTCCCGGAGGTAAGACCAATCATATTGCGGCATGGAGATGTATTGAACAGAATGATTTTTTCTTGTTGTATCAGTTGAATTAAAATTAAAAGGACGGAAATAAATGGCATCATAAGCTGTATCGTTTATCCCGTGAAAAGCAATGCCCACAAAGCTTTGCTGCAAAACATCTTTTCCTTTTACATCAAATTCAATAACGCCTTTTGAAAAATTAATGTTATTGAGCCATGCAACATCGGCTCCTTCAGCCGTATCCAAATGCACAATCTTTTTACCGGCTAAATCATAAATAGAAATGTGCCTGTTTACTACATTAAATTTTTCTTTTGAAGAAGGAACAATTATTTGTGCGTGAATGTTATTTGTACAACATGCTAAAACAATTGTGATATGAATAATTAGTTTATACATTGCAATTAAAATTTATTCGCTTCTCAAA
>CAZZXW010000347.1:0-3148 GCA_964658095.1 uncultured Parafilimonas sp.
CAGCGTTAAGCGGCACTGATAAAACATTATTGTGTGTTTGCGTTTGAATGTCTGCGCTTGCAGTCATGTTTGGCCTGAAAGGAAACGGTTGCCCTCTTACAATCAAATCATTATAGCTGGAAGGAAACAATCTTATATGCACTTCGTAATTGGTAACCGCAGTTGAAGACGATGAAGAACCTGAAGCTGAGCTGAGAGCAGATTCTGCCGGGTTTGCAATCTTGTATACAACACCTTTAAATTTCCGATTGTTAAATGCATCAATTTCAATACTTGCCGTATCGCCAAGCTTAACTTTTGGAATATCATTTTCGCCTACGTCAACCTGCACTTCAATGCTGCTGAGATCTGCAATACGCATCATTTCTGTACCTACATTAAAACTATTACCTGCAACACGCTCTCCTTTCTTCACACTTAATAAACTTACCACTCCATCCATAGGTGCAAGAATAGTAGCCCTGCCTACATCTTTACTTGCCGTTGATAACCCTGCAAGTGCGTTCTGAACATTTGCCTGGTTTGCCTTTATACCACTTTGCGCAGCCTCATAATTGGCTTTAGCTGACTGATATGCCTGCTGTGCTGTTTCAAACTCTGATTGCGAAATCACTTTTTGATCGAGCAATTTTTTTTCACGATTATACGCAGCTTCCGTTTGATCCAGCGTTGCTTTTATTGCACCTAACTGCGCCTGGGAATTTGCTACCTGCGCCTGTGATTGTGCCACAACAGATGCAGCCTGGTCACGTTGTGATGCATATATATCAGCATAAATTTTTGCAACCACTTCTCCCTTATGCACTGTATCGCCTTCTGCAACATTCAGCGCTACAATTTCACCTGAGATATCCGGGCTCACTTTTACTTCTATCTCCGGAAAAACTTTACCACTGGCAGTAACTGTTTCAGTTAGATTTCTTACGGCGGCTTTTTCTGCAGTAACTTTTGTGCCTTCGTCTTTACCAAGCACGCCTGCTTTACTAAGTATAACCAGCAATACAATTACTATTATCAATATGCCGATTATCCATTTTAGTTTTTTACTCATAATAAGTTGTTTGTCTGCATAATTTTAAAACTGAACCTTCTGGCCCTTATAAAATTCTAATACTTTAACAGCAAAAATATAATTGTATTTAGCTGATACCTGGTTAAGCTTTGCGGTATATAAATTTGTTTGAATAGTAATATAATCTATTGTAGATAGAATGCCGATCTCATATCTTTTGGTTGCAAGATCGTAAGCATACTGCTGCGTTTGTACTGCCTTGGTGCTTGCGTTATATTTTGCAAGGTCTGAAACTGTGTTGCTGTAAGCTGTGTAAATATTTTGTTGTAGTGTTAGGTTATCTGCACGTGCCTGAAGCTTTGAATTTTCAAGATTTAACTGGGCACGCTCATAATTGTTGCGTAATTGTCTTCCATTAAAAATTGGAATGTTTAATTGCACACCGATTGCCTGGTTAAAGTTATCATTATAAATCTGCCTTAAATAAGATGGCTTTTTAGTAATGGTATTTCCACCGGGTAAAATAAAATAATCGCCTCCATTGGTAAAAATAGTATCGGCCGCAAACTGTGAAGAATATTCACGATATGTGCTTCCATAATTTGAACTAAGCTGCCCAAACATAGAAAGTGACGGATACATGGCGCCTCTTGCACTTTTAACTGCATACTGATTAGCAATAATAAACATGCTGTCTGATTGCTGTAACGGCTGGCTGGTAAGCGCAAGCTTATACACATAATCCGGCTGCAGTTCAGATAAAGGCGGAATTGGAATTTTATCTACATCGGGTGTTGAAACATTAAATGATGCTGCTTCATCAAGATTCAATAAAGCGATTAACTGTATCCTGTTTTGACTGGCCGTTCCTTGCGCAGATATGTAGTTGCTGCTGTCTGTTGCCAACTGCGCTTCCAACTGTGCTGCGTTTAATTCCGGCATGCTGCCCGCATTTACTAATTTTCTTGTGTTATCAAGCTGTGCCGTGGTTTGATTAATTTGAACCGCAGCAATATTAGTTTGCTCAACAGCTAATAAGGTTTGCAGGTAAGCGGCTGCAACATTTAATGCAATATCATTTCTTGCTTTACCAACGCCTAATCTGTATGCTTCTTCGCTTTTTGCAGAGGCAAGAATGTTATTCTTAATATTAAAGAAATTAAACAGGGTAATACCGGCCTGCACATTATATGTTTGAAAAAAAATCTTTTGATTAGTAAACTGGTTTGTGGTAGGATCGATATTGCGGCCAAACTGGTAACCGGCCTGTGTATTAAAGTTTAATGTTGGTATGCTTTGAAAGCGTGCAAGTTTTGTTTGCAATGCAGCAATTCTTGCCTGAACATCTGCCTGGCGCACAGTAATATTATTTGCCATTGCATAATCTACACAGCGCTGTAAATCCCATGTATCCTGGGCATAACTTTTATTAATGAACAGGCAAAAAACTAAAGGAAAAAAGTATTTAATCATCTCATTTTTATAAAGCGTTAATACAGGCATTGAAATTAAGCGATGCAAAAATAATCGAAAGCCTTTTTCAGGCACCCTAAATTTTATAAGCGGAAAAGTACAATTGTATCAGGTCTTTGATCCGGTTTTTTTATTAACTATTTAATTTTTGTTACGATGAATAATAAAATATAAAACAATAAACGCAGCTAAAACAATAATGCCGGTTAATGCAGTAGATGGCGTTTGAATCGCAATATTTATAGCGACAAATATGTAAGCGCAAATAAAAATTATTGGGAGCAAAGGATACAGCTTCATTGAATAAATACCCGTTCCGTTTAACTGTTTTGTTTTTGGCCGTAACCAGAAAATACTTGCTGCCGAAGCGGCCATTCCAAATGAATCCAGAAAAATTGTAAAGTTTAAAATCTTATCAAATGTATTAGCGAAGTATAAAATAATGATGCACATGGCAGCAAATACTGTAAGTGCAGCGGTAAGCACTTCACGCTTCGCTGATCTTTTTTTAAACATTGCAGGCAGCACGCCATCTTCACTCATGGCAAACATTACCCGTGGATTACTTAGCAACAAAACATTTACATACGCCAGCACAGATAAAAAAAGCAACGCTGAAAAAATATTCGCACCTGTTTGTCCAAACATTTTTCCAACTACGAT
>CAZZXW010000347.1:3158-3668 GCA_964658095.1 uncultured Parafilimonas sp.
ACACTATAGTAAGATAAATTTACAAGAAGATATAAAGTGATAATAATTGCGATGCCCATAAAAATACCACGCGGAATATTTTTTGATGGCTTGTTAACTTCATTACCAAAATTGATAGTTTGCTGATAGCCGCCATATGTAAATGAAACAGCAATAAGACTTACGCCAAAAGATTTAATCCATCCCAGATGAGTTACTGTATTAATTATTGGATGAGCGGACACAGAAGATGTATGAATACCTGGAAAAAACAAAGCTGCAACAAGCATCAGTATCATGCTTATTTTAATTACCATTAAAACGTTTTGCGTTTTAGCACTCATTTTCAAGCCAAGCAAATTCACGCCATAAAAAAGAATAATAGCTGATGTTGCAATTAAAGCTATGGTAACATCGCTTGCAGGCGAATTAAATAATACTTTGCTTATATAACCAGAACCAATTAGCGCAACGCCACTTAATGATGCTGCATTTGAAATAAGTATAATGCAATTAATTGAAAATGCAATG
>CAZZXW010000348.1:0-3664 GCA_964658095.1 uncultured Parafilimonas sp.
AATGATATGTGGATGTTACTCAGTTATCAGACAATTATCACCGTATTGATTGTGATGATTAAATCTTCCGCCAACTTCAACATTCAATCCATCATTTGTATGAAACAGAAATGATACATATGGACTAATGATAGAGTTGGCTTTATTAGTATCTTTTATTGTATATGATTGATAACTTAACCCAGCAATCATTTGCACGTTCTTGTTGATGTTCTGATTAACAAACGCCTCTGCGTTATTAAATTTTCCGCTTGATTGAAACGCGTACTGGCTTTCATAATCACGCTTTGTAAAGTCATATCCATAATTAAAATGCAGACTTCCGGTTGTATAATTATAATGCCCGTCCAGGCCGGTGTTAACAAGTGAAGCAGCATAATGATCGGGTGCATCAATAAATGCATCATCATCATAGCCACCCTTAAAATGTGAGTAACGCAAATAAGGCGAAAGCTTAAGCTTATCTGTTACATTAATGCCAACAATTGCCTGCACTGCATGTTGTGTAAATCCATCTTTATCAAAATTTGCTTTGCCGGTTGTGTCTTTAGCTTCTGATATTCCATCTGTGGTTGTATACGTGTAATTCAAATCATACTCAAGCAACTTTGTTTTTTGGCTGATGTTTGCATTGCCTTTAAAAGTGTTATAACTGCCATAAGTAAGCAAGCCGTTTAACTGCGGTTGTTTGCTTGCTGGTTTTTTTGAAATGATATTGATTACACCAGCAACGGCATTCGATCCATACAACGTGCTTTGGCTTCCCTGCAAAATTTCAATGCGTTCAATATTATCAAGCGATAATAAACGCAGATCAAAACTGCCGCCAACACCTGCAGGCTCATTTAACGGAATGCCGTCAAGCAAAATCAAAGTGTACTTATCTGTTGCACCAAGCAAGAATAATGACTTATCTTTTCCCGGGTTGCTTGTTGCACCATTTACAGTAACACCAACCTGTTCATTTAAAATTTGCGATAAATCTTTACCGCCGCTTTGTTCAATTTGTTCTTTGGTAATTACTTTAATAACCTTTCCCGTTTCACTTAATTTTTTTGGGGATTTTGTTGCGGTTACAACAACCTCATCAAGCGTGTTGAAAGTTGAATCTGTTTGCGCTTTTGCAATTTGTATAAGCGCTAATACAATTGTTGTGAGAAAAATTCTTTTCATGCTCATTCTTCTTTTTTTGAGTTTATAAAATGATTTGAAGAATGAGCTTTCGTGTAAAGAGATAAATAGAAATGAAGACCTTAAACTCCCTTCGCTATTTATGGAGACGAGTTGGGATGAGGACATCACTCTGCTTTTCACCCGAAAGCCCAGTTATTTTTTTTTGATGTGGCAGGTCTTCTGGCTTGCTTCCCGTTGAACACCTTCCCGCATTTTGCAGTGGTATTAAGTTTCAACAGTTAATAAAGCTTACAGCTACGGGGATAGCTCCTGATTTTAACAGGATTCCCTTTTAATCCCGCCAGTGCGGGAACCAGATCAGCGCAAATGTAAATGAACACAGGATGCAGCAAAATTCTTTTATGCACAATAATTTTATTGCTTACTTTAACCGCAATCAATTGTTATGAATGAGCGGCAAAAGCTTTCGCTGTTTGATTTTACAATGATCGTTGTGGGGCTTGTAATTGGTATGGGCATTTTCAGAACAGCAGCCACATCTGCAAAGTTTGCATTAACGCCTGGCATTTATTTTAGTGCATGGATTGCCGGCGGCGTTATTGCTTTGTGCGGTGCACTAACCTATGCAGAAATTGGTTCACGTTATCCAGTTATGGGCGGCTACTACCGTATATTTTCTTATGCCTATCATCCTTCAATTGCATTTTCAATTAACTGTATCATTCTTATTTCAAATGCAGCTTCGTTAAGTGGTGTTGCATTAATTGGGTCAGGCTATATAAGTAAAGTATTGTTTGATAAACCGGCAAGCGATGTTACGATTGCTTTGATCGCTACATCAGCCATTATTCTTTTTTATTGCGTTAATTTATTAGGGCTGAAGATGAGCGCTAAAACCCAAAATGTTTTAATGGTAATTAAAATAAGCATGATACTTATGCTGATTGCTGCATTGTTTTTTCCGGGTATTCATACAGCCTCTTTATCGGCCGGTCAGCCGGTTAAACATTTTACAAATCTTGACTGGATAAAATCTTTAGGTGCAAGTTTGATTGCGGTTTCTTTTACATATGGCGGCTACCAGCAAACTATAAATTTTGGAAGTGAAGTACATAAGCCGGCAAAAAATATTCCGCGTGGTATTTTTATGGGCATTACTGTTATCATTATATTATACCTGCTGGTTAACTTGTCTTATTATAACACTATTGGTTTTTCAAGGTTGCAGAACGAAAAAGAAATTGCATCAATTGTTGTTGGAAAAATGTTTGGCCAAACAGGCGCTAATGTTTTTTCTGCATTGTTATTTTTATCAGTGCTGGCTTATGTAAATGTTTTATTATTAAGTAACCCCAGAGTAATGTTTGCTATGAGTGAAGATGGAGTATTGCCTTCACTTTTTAAAAGAAAATCAGAAAAACGTGAAGTGCTTACTGCATCGCTTACTGTGTTTGCAGCGCTATGCATTATTATATTATACTTTGCAAATACGTTTGATAAAATTTTAAACTTTACCATCTTTCTTGATTGTTTTGGTATGGCTGCATCTGCGGCAAGTATTTTCTGGCTGCGCCCCAAAACAAAACAATTAAATGGTACAGGTATTTATTCAATGAAGCTGTATCCCTTGCTGCCCATTATCTTTATTTGCGCTTATGTATTTGTTGCCATCAGTATTGCTATTCAAACACCATCAACCGCAATAACCGGACTTATTGTTTTAACCGCGTTTATTATTTTATACTTTATCATTCATAAAAAACAAACAAATAATGTTCAATAAATTAAGAACTGTAATTTATCATGTTGATGATCTTGAAAAGGCGAAAGCATGGTACAAAAGCATAATTGGTAAAGACCCGTATTTTGATGAGCCATTTTATGTTGGCTTTGATATAAATGGCTTTGAATTAGGGTTGAATCCTGATTTTACCGGTATTGAAAAAGGAAACCAATCGGTAGCTTATTGGTCTGTTGATAATATCGAAGAAGCGGAAAAGAAATTATTGCAGCATAATGCATCACCCGTTTTACCAATTACAAATGTAGGCGAAGGCATAAAAGTAGTAACGCTTAAAGATCCTTATGGAAATACAATTGGCCTGATTGAAGGTGCAGCTTAATTGCTGTGCTTTATCATTTGTCAGGTTAAATAAGCCCTGATATATATTTAGTTTTCCGTTTATAAAATTTAAGAAATTCGCTGTAAGCTTTCAATTATTTTTGTTTTGTACATCTAAGCAATTAATGAGATACCAGTAACCTTGGCAAACGCATAACTGAAAACATGAGAAAATATTTTTTACTGTTTATACTTTGTTTTTGCATTAAAAATTTACAGGCGCAGGATACGTGGGATTTGCAGCGATGTGTAGATTATGCAATGAAGAACAATGTATCAGTGTTGCAATCTGATGTGCAGGCACGTATTGCTGCGTTGCAAACAAAACTATCAAGAGCACAGGTTATTCCAACTCTTAATTTTAATACGCAGGCCGGCTATCAATTCGGCCGTAATATTGATCCTACT
>CAZZXW010000349.1:0-3663 GCA_964658095.1 uncultured Parafilimonas sp.
AAGGCCAGGTGTATATGCATGTTAAGGCATTTGAAACTTTAACTGCAACCAACTCTTTGCCTGTTAACATAAAATTTATAATTGAAGGTGAAGAAGAGATTGGCAGCCCCAACCTTGCCATCTTTGTAAAAGCTCATAAAGCGTTATTAAAGGCAGATGTTATATTGATAAGTGATACATCAATGTTAAGTCTTGACACGCCATCAATCGATGTTGGTGTGCGTGGTTTAAGTTATATTGAGATTGAAGTTACGGGCCCAAACCGTGATTTGCACAGCGGTGTTTATGGTGGTGCTGTTGCTAATCCTATAACTATTTTATCAAAGATGATTGCCAGCCTTCATGATGCAAACAATCACATTACCGTTCCTGGTTTTTATGATGATGTGATTGAATCAACCGAAGCAGAAAGAGAACTGATGGCTGAAGCGCCTTATGATGATGAAGCTTATAAAAAAGATTTAGGCGTAAAAGAATTGTGGGGTGAAAGCGGTTATACAACAAATGAAAGAACCGGCATTCGCCCAACGCTTGAACTGAACGGAATTTGGGGTGGATATGAAGGTGAAGGTTCTAAAACCGTATTACCATCAAAGGCACATGCAAAGATCAGTTGCAGGCTTGTTCCTAACCAGCATACAGATACTATTACAACAATATTGATCAATCATCTAAAAAGCATTGCGCCGCCAACTGTTGATGTGCAATTAATGATACATCATGGTGGCGAACCTTACATGACACCGATTGAAAGCAAAGGATATAAGGCTGCGGCAAAAGCAATTGAAACAACATTTGGCAAGCAACCGATTCCGGTTCGTGGCGGTGGCAGCATTCCAATTTGTGCATTGTTTGAACAGGAACTTGGTATAAAAATTATTTTCATGGGCTTTGGTTTAGACAGTGACAACCTGCACAGTCCAAACGAAAAATTCGATCTTGCCAACTACTATAAAGGCATTGAAACTATTCCTTATTTTCATAAGTATTTTGCGGAGATGTAAACAAAGCCTCATTGTTCTTTAATGCCACGTGAAAAAAATAAAGAGAACAAAAATTCAAATGCGAAAGTTATTGCACTGCATTCGCATGAAGATCATACAAAAGAAACGATACTGCAACAAGCCGCAGCAGCAGAAAGAAATAATGATTTAGAACTTGCCGAACAATTATATAAGCAGGAACTGGAACAAAAACCTTTTAACGCGTTTGTTTATACAAGGCTTATGATTTTGTATCGCAAACAAAAAAAATACAAGGAAGAACTTGCCCTAATCAACAAAGGATTGCAACATTTTAAAGAATATCAAACAGAAAAATCAGCTTCAAAAAATGCAAATGCATCTATTAAAAAATTAAGCAACAGTTTAAATAAAAGCCTGGGCTTAACAGATAAAAAAGGTAATTCAATTTACGAGCCTGAACCTGTTTCATCATGGAAAAGAAGAAAAGCTACAGTTGAGAAAAAGATTAAAGCAGCTTCAGCTAAATAACAATTTCTTTTCTAAGACACGGTTTATATTACTTAAGAACATCATTGCGTACCAATAATCTTATACACCTTGCCATCAGCCTTTGTAAGCAGGTAAATTTCGCCTTGTGCATCTTTACCTAAACGTAAATCCACTCTGTCATTCTTAAACATATCAGCAAACTTTTTAATTGTGTTATTGATTGAAACACGCCATTCTTTTATTGGTGCTTCTTTGCCTTGTTGTATGTCTTTCATATCAATATAAAACAACCTGCCTGTAGGAATATCGCCAAACAAAAATTTACCTTTTAATTGTGGCACTGTGTTGCCTGTATATTCATAACCACCACAAATAGCTTTGCCTTCATCATGATCAAATTCTGCAATTGGATAAGTGATATGATAACTGCTATCGTTTGCGGGCAACGGGTGCACTTTATTCAAATCACCATAAGGATTTACAACAAAAGTTCCTTCTCTTATTGGCCAGCCATAATCATTGCCTTTCTTAACCAGGTCTATTGATTCTACGTTGCCATGACCAATATGACACACAAACATATCGCCTGCTTTGCTCCATGTTATGCGATGTGGATTGCGAAATCCGTAAGCATAAATTTCACCCAACTCATTTTTATTATTTGCAAAAGGATTGGTTGAAGGAATTCCATATTTACCATTAGCACTGTTATTACCAAGCGGATCAATACGCAAAACAGTTCCAAGAATTTGTGCTTTATTATGTATTAAAAAGGGATACCCATTTTCTGCTGAGCCGCCTTCGCCAATACATACATATAAAAGTCCGTAATCTTCATCACCATTTTTTGCATAAGGATTAAAACTTATTTCCTGCATACCATGAATAGCATCTATCATATTAAGGCGCAACAATTCACGGCTTGTACCTTTAAACACAGTTGCAGTTGGGTCATCAGCTTTCCATTCAGTAAGCACCCACTGCATGGCAACAGGAATTGTATATGCATAATTGAAATCTGCTTTTGCAGAACCCGCTTTTTCTGCATGCGTTGTATAAAACAAACCATTCTTTGCAAACTGCGGATGAAAAGCAAAACTGCCGAAACCCGTTGCAAGCCCTGGTGCGCTGATGAAGCTGGGTTTAAGTTTAGCCATATCCATATACACGGTTGTCTTTCCGTTTTGCAATTGATATAATTTGCCACGCAGGTCAACGATAAAAATTTTATTGGTATTTGGCTGATAATCGAGCTTGGTAATTCTTGCCAGCGGCTTTTTATTACTATCGCTTGATGCTGGTATTTGGGTTATCAACTGTAGCTTTACAATAAGATTTGACAATTGTATTTTAGCAGGAATCGGATCAGCCAAGCCTCTACTTGTATCAATGATTTTTTGTTCGTTATGTGTGTGTAAAAAAGCAATGATGTTGCTAATGTCATCATTACTTAAATAAGCAAAAGCAGGCATTATTGTTTTATATTCAGCATACAAAGAATCTGCATGTTTATCTTTTAATTGAATAACATGTTGCGGGTTATGTATAAAGTTTTCAATCCATTCATAAGAAAGGTTTGTTGTAATGCCATTCAACTGTGGACCAATATCTTTTTGCCTGAAGTTGTGACAACCATTGCAGTGTTGTGTAAATAATTTCATTCCTTCAACAATCCTGATGCTATCAGAATTAATGTGGTTTTTATCTGATGCGGCATGGCAGCCTGTAAACAAACATGCAATTAAAACAATGCATACAACAGGCGAAAAATGCATCTTCATACAAACGCTAAGTTTAAATTGTTAAGCTATTAAATGCCGTTGGTAAATATATACATTGCATTAACTTCGTATTTATTAGATTCGCATAAATTAAAGGGATTCATCTTTAATGTCTATAATTGATATTAATCTTCCTCAAACAATTCTAAAAACGTTGCGCCTGCAACAGAACGATCCGCACCGCCAGCAGTTGCGTGTGCTGAAGAAGCTATTGCATAAAGCACGCTTTACAGAGTTTGGCCAGCAGTACAGGTTTGATGAAATTTTATTGCAGAAAGATATAATAAAAAAATTTCAGCAAAACGTTCCCTTATATAATTACAATAAGATTTACAAAGAATGGTGGTACAGAAGCTTGGAAGGCAAAGCTGATGTTTGCTGGCCGGGCAAAATAAAATATTATGCGTTAAGCAGCGGCACCAGTGAGG
>CAZZXW010000350.1:0-3660 GCA_964658095.1 uncultured Parafilimonas sp.
GTTTAAGAGAAAAGGGCGCTATTTTTATTGAAGATTTAGAAGATAAAGCAAAAGACATTGCGGGTTAAAATGATTAACGAACTTAAAACGAAACCAATGCCCGAAGAGAAGAATTTTTTTAGTGAAACATCAGGCAAACTAAAACAGTATTTTCAGCAGCGTATTTTATTAATGCGTTTACAGGCCACGGAAAAAGTTTCCAAAGTTGCGTCTGCATTAATTACTGTTATTTTAATGCTTGTAATTGGTGTGTTTCTTTTAATTTTTGTAAGCATAACATTAGGTTTATGGCTTGCACATTTAATGCATAGCTTCACTTTGGGTTTTGGCATTGTTGCGCTTTTGTATCTCTTAGTATTTCTATTTATATTGATATTTTTGAGAAAAATTTTACAGAATTTTTTCATCAATAAATTGATAAATTTTATCCATAAAAAAGATTGATATGGCTGATTCCCGGATTGTGGTAGCAAATGGTGTATACGATTTATCTGAAGTAAAAACTGCGCAGCAGTTGCGTGAAGAAATTAATTTATTAAAAGCATCTATAAAACGAGATGAAGAAGATTTAAAATTACATTTCCGCAAAGCGCCACAAGAGGTTTTAAAATCAACAGCAGATGCGGTATTGCCTTCTTTTATAAATAAGATGATTGCTAACAGAAGCTGGAAACTTGTAACCAGCAGTGTTGGTTTATTAGCGAATCCTTTTTCTAAAAAACTAAGTGTTGGTAAAAACATACTTGGTGGTGCACGAAAACTCGGCATGCTGGCCGCAGTTAGAGGTGCCTATACCTTGTTTACGAAAAAGAAAGCAGCAGCAAAACCTGTTAAGCCGGTAATTATTAACCCTATTAAGCCAGTTCCTAAAGAAATCAGGTAGGTAAGTTTCCATCTTCAATATTCAGGCGCTGTACTTCATGAATGCCGTTTAATTGTTTTAAACGATCAACTAATTCATCAAGTTCTTCTTTATCGTGTACAAAAACTTTTATTGAACCTTCAAACACACCTTCCCCGGATTCAATAGTAAGAGCCGCAATATTTATCCGCAATTCACCACTAATGATGTTTGTAATTTTATTGATTACACCAACATCGTCCATTCCAATAATTTTCAATCCAGTTAAGAAAGAGATTTCTTTATTCTTTGCCCACTTTGTTTTTACAATTCTGGGTCCGTAGTTGGCCATTAATCTTGCAGCATTCGGGCAATTTGTTCTATGTATGATCAAGCCTTTGCCGGTGCTTACAAAACCAAAAACCGCATCGCCGGGAATCGGGTTACAACATTTGGCCAGTGAGTATTTTATTTTATCACTGCTTTCTCCAAAAATTATAAGCTCTGAATCTTTTTTTGGTAGCGACCTATTGTCAGCTTCAGGTTTTATCTCCGTAATTATTTTTTCAGGTTTGATAAACTCTATCTTATTACCAGAAATTTTAAAATCTTTCAGCTCTTTTAAATCTGTGTGCTTAACAGCAATATTATAAAACAAATCAAGCTGCGATGGCACTTTATAATGGTTCACCAGTTCATCAATATTATGCTGATTTAAAGCCGCACCTAAACCTTCCAGCTTTTTTTGCAACATAGCTTTACCATCTTCAGCAATTTTTCTTTTTTCTTCTTTTAATGAATCTTTTATTTTGGTTTTCGCCTTTGCTGTAACTACAAACTGCAGCCATGCGTCAGAGGGTTTTTGCTTATTGCTTGTAATTATTTCAACCTGGTCTCCACTGCGCAGTTTAGTGCTAATCGGTACTAATTTGTGATTCACTTTTACACCTATGCAACGGCTGCCCACAGCAGAATGTATAGCAAAGGCAAAATCAAGTGCAGTGCTGTTTATAGGCAGCATTTTTACATCACCTTTAGGTGTATATACATATATTTCTTCTGCAAGAAAACTTGTTTTAAAATCCTGTAAAAAATCAACGCTGTCAGTATCCTGGCTGCTAATCACTTCACGTATTTGCGCAAACCATTTATCAAAACGGTCTTCTTCATTGCTGCCTTCTTTATATTTATAATGCGCCGCCAAACCTTTCTCCGCAATCTCGTTCATACGGTTGGTTCTTATCTGCACTTCAACCCATCTGCCCTGCGGCCCCATAACTGTTGTGTGCAAAGCTTCATAGCCATTATTTTTTGGATTACTCAACCAGTCACGCAAACGTTCCGGAGATGGCATGTATTCATCCGTAATTAATGAATATACTTTCCAGCAATCTTCCTTCTCTTTTTCAGGCGATGAATACACAATGATACGGATGGCAAACAGGTCATACACTTCATCAAAATCAACACCCTTCTTTTTCATTTTATTCCAGATGGAATGAATGCTTTTCGGCCTTCCATAAATATCAAACTGCAAACCCGTTTTCTTTAATTTTTCTTTTATTGGTTTGATGAATTCATTAATGTAACGGCTGCGTTCTCTTTTGGTTTCAGAAAGTTTTTTAGCGATGTCTTTATAAGCCTGCTGTTCAAGATATTTCATGGAAAGATCTTCAAGCTCTGTCTTGATATTATATAATCCCATTCGATGTGCCAGCGGCGCATACACCCATATGGTTTCGCTTGCAATTTTGAGTTGCTTTTCAGGCTTCATGTAATCCAGTGTGCGCATGTTGTGCAGCCTGTCAGCAAGCTTTATCAAAATCACACGCGGATCATCAGTAAGCGTTAATAAAATCTTTTTAAAGTTTTCTGCCTGCTGGCTGCTGTTGGTATCAATTACATTCGATATTTTGGTTAAGCCATCTACAATGCGTGCTATTTCATTTCCAAATTCACGTTCTACATCTTCAATAGTTACGTCAGTATCTTCAACAGTATCGTGCAATAAAGAACATATAGTTGAGCGCACGCCTAAGCCAATTTCTTCCACGCAAATCATTGCTACTGCAATAGGATGGAGAATGTAAGGTTCACCGCTTTTACGCCGCATGGTTTTATGCGCATCGGCGGCAATTTCAAATGCAGTGCGAATCAGCTCTTCATCATGCTTTTTTAGTTTAGGCCGCAGCATTTTTAATAAGCACCGGTATTGACGAAGAATTAATTTTTTTTCCTGCTCATCAGTAAGATTATATTTAGGCAACACAATTTCCTGCGTGATCACTTGCTCTGTTTCCATACTTCACAATTTACAAATTTTGTTTGATAAACATTTCAATCAAACCATAATTAACGTGTACATATAACATTTATAATTTGATCAGTAACAAAGAATTGTCTGCTTATTAAGAAAGCGGATTAAAGGTTGTTAGAACAAATAAAGCGGTTGCCTCCTGGTTAACAAAAAATCAAACCTGCAAATCTTATTACCTTTGAGCAATAATTTATGAGTGAGGTTGAGCAAAAGAAGTATTTTAATATATCTGTCTTAAAACGTGTTTTCAGGTTTGTAAAACCTTACCGCTGGCGATTTATTATAAGTGTTATACTGGCAATTGTGCTTTCGGTTTTTACACCTGTTCGTCCTTATTTAATTCAACTTACTGTAGATAAAGCAACCGGTAAATCAATTCATACGCCATGGTTTATTCATTTATTATTTCCGCATGCACAGTTAAGCAATGCATGGCAGTTTGTAATAAGCGTAACCATTTTCCAGATTGTATTTATTTTAATTGAAACGGCTGCAAGATTTT
>CAZZXW010000351.1:0-3644 GCA_964658095.1 uncultured Parafilimonas sp.
ACAACCATAAAAAAATCAACGGTGCATAAATTATATTAAAAGGCAAACGTTCCCAGCTAAACTTCTTCACGATAATTTTTAGTGGCGCAAAAATAGGCTTGCAGTTTAAAGCACCAACAGTTTGTTTGTTTGATTTATTTTTGAAATGTTCAAATAAAAAATATGCAGATTCCTCGAATGGCTGAAATGATGGCGAATGGTGAAATGCCGGAGATTTTATTTTGGGTAGGATGCGCAGGCAGCTTTGATCAGCGTGCACAAAAGATAACGAAAGCTTTTGCTTTAATATTAAATAAGGTAGAAATTAAGTATGCCATACTTGGTAAAGAAGAAGCCTGCACCGGTGACCCTGCAAGGCGTGCAGGTAATGAATTTTTATTCCAGATGATGGCTTATAATAATATCCAGATCTTAAATGGTTATGGAATCAAAAAAATTGTTACAGCTTGCCCGCATTGTTATAATATTTTCAAAAATGAATATCCTGAACTTGGTGGCAATTATGAAGTAGTACATCATACAACCTTCTTACAACAGCTGATTGAAGAAGGTAAAATTAAGCTGAAAGAAGGCGGCAGTTTTAAAGGAAAGAAAATTACGTATCATGATAGTTGTTATCTCGGCCGTGCAAACAATATTTATGAAGCGCCACGCAAAGTGCTTGAATTATTAGATGCAGAGTTGATTGAGATGAAACGCTGCCGGAGCAAAGGTTTATGTTGTGGTGCAGGCGGCGCACAAATGTTTAAAGAAGAAGAAAAAGGAACAACCCGCGTAAACTTTGAAAGGAGTGAAGAGGCTATCGAAACTGGCGCAAAAATAATTGCTGCTGCATGTCCGTTTTGTAATACTATGTTGAGCGATGGCATAAAAAATAAAGAAAAAGAAGATGATGTGAAAGTGATGGATGTAGCCGAACTAATTGCAATGGACATGGAATAACTACTTGCTAAAACAAAAATTATAAAAGCTAAATAAATTTGTGTAGTTACATAACTACGCATATATTTGTAGTCAAATAGCTACAAATGAATTTAAGACGAGATGTATTTCAAGCAATAGCAGATCCTACAAGAAGAGCAATACTTTTATTACTTGCTTCACAATCTTTAACAGCCGGAACAATTGCTTCAAACTTTAATACGGCAAGACCAACTGTATCAAAGCATTTACAAATACTTACTGAATGTGCGTTGCTTAAACAAGAGCAGAACGGCAGGGAAATTTACTATCATATCAATGCAAAAAAAATGAAAGAGATATCAGATTTTATTGAACCATTCAGAAAAATGTGGGACGACAGATTTAATAAATTAGAAAGCGTTATGAAAAAATATAAACCTAAAAAATAAAATCACATGAAACAGAAAACAAACGTTACTGCCGAAAATGGCAAGCATGATTTATTTATAACAAGAGAGTTTGATTTGCCTGTTGATTTATTGTTCAAAGCACACGAAGATCCTGAAATTGTTGAACAATGGATGGGAACAAAAGTGTTGAAATTAGAAAGTAAAAAGAATGGCAGTTATCAGTTTGAAACATCTTATAACGGAAACGTTGTGTTCCAGGCAAACGGCGTAATTCATGATTTTGTTTCAAACAAAAAAATTATACGAACATTTGAAATGACGAATGCTTCTTTTGGAGTTCAACTTGAAGTGTATGAATTTATACAACTTACTGGTGACACCAGCAAACTAAACATGCACGTAATATATGAGTCGGTTGAACAAAGAGATGAAGTGCTAAAACTGCCTTTTGCTCAAGGCATTAATATGGCGCATAACCGTTTACAGGAAGTTGTAATCAAAATGAAATAACGATCATGCAAAAAAGAAATAAAGTTATCTATTGGATTGCCACAATATGGCTTGCATTGGGAATGTTTTCAACCGGGATATTACAATTATTTAAAGAGAAAGCTGGTCAGGGCGGAGTAGATACAATAACACATTTAGGCTATCCGGTTTATTTCTTAACCATACTTGGTATTTCGAAAATCTTGGGAGTTATCGCAGTGCTCATTCCTAAATTTCCTTTATTAAAGGAATGGGCCTATGCAGGTTTTTTCTTTATTATGACAGGAGCGATATTTTCACATATTGAAATGGGTGATGCTTTAAGTAAAATATTGCCTGCTTTACTGTTATTAATTCTGACTGTTATTTCATGGTATTTCAGGCCTGTGAACAGAAGAATTATTCAGTTAATCAATTAATAGATTTATATAAAAAATTTAAACTGATTTCTTTTTATATATAGAATCAAAATCAGGACTAATAAAAAAAGAGCTTATCTATTCATCAGCTTATAGTTAATTTTTATTTTTTTTGTATTACTTATCATTAAAATTTTAAATAAATATTATGCTTAAAAAAGGTGAACACATAGAAGGTGTTCCGAATGAACTTCAATCATTATTAAATCAAGATAAAGAAGCCAATGCTTTCTTTGAAAGCCTGGCGCGTTCTCATAAGCAGGCTTATTGCGATTGGGTTGGCTCTGCCAAACAGGAGGCTACAAGACATGTGAGGGCCGAAAAAGCGATGCTGATGCTTAAAAACAAGCAAAAGACACTTAAAACTGTTTGATAAGATTTTAAACAAATCAAAGCAGTAATTTTGCTGTATGAATTTCGAATACAAACATTTATTACCAACAGATTTTAATGATGACTCGAAGGTTTGGATTTATCAAAGCAGTCGCATGTTTACTTTAAGTGAAGCTTTGCAAATTGATGATATTTTGAATGGATTGGTAAAGAATTGGAAAAGCCATGGCACACCGGTTAAAGGTTATGCAAGTTTGTTCTTTGGCCAGTTTATAATATTAATGGCTGATGAAGCGGCAACGGGAGTAAGTGGTTGCAGCATTGATAGTTCAGTGCGTATTATTCAGCAAATAGAAAAACAGTATAATATTGAAATGTTTAACTGGCAAAATCTTGCTTTTGTTATAAATAGTAATGTGCAGATAATTCCGCGGCAACAATTTAATTATGCATTTGAAAACAATTTTATTAATACAGATACATTGTTTTTTAATAATGTTGTTACTACAAAAAAAGAGTTAGAAAATAACTGGCTCATTCCTGTAAGTCAAAGCTGGTTAAAGACAAAAATTAAAACTCCGGTTTTATAACAAGCGGAAGTAGCTCATCTGGTAGAGCATCAGTTTCCCAAACTGAAGGCAGCGGGTTCAAGTCCCGTCTTCCGCTCACATCCTGCCTTTCATCTTTCAATCTTATCTTTGCACCACAATTTTTAAAATGCTTGATTTAGTTGCAGATAAAGTTCATGATGAAGCGCGGCAAGGCGAGATATTTTCACCTTTTGTAAATGAAATAAATCAACACAATAAAAAATTCTACATAGAAAGTTATGGTTGTCAGATGAATTTTAGCGACAGTGAAATTGTTGCTTCTATTTTACAAGGCGAAGGGTTTGGCGCTACAAAAAATTATGAGGAAGCAGATTTGGTTTTGCTTAATACTTGTTCCATCCGTGAAAAAGCAGAACAAACAGTACGTAAACGGTTAACTGAATTTAAAAAAATAAAGCAGGCAAAGCCGGGAATGTTAGTTGGCGTTCTTGGTTGCATGGCAGAGCGTTTAAAATCAAAATTATTAGAAGAAGAACAAC
>CAZZXW010000352.1:0-3631 GCA_964658095.1 uncultured Parafilimonas sp.
CAATCATTTTTGCTGTGTTACTTTCAAAGTTGCCGATGTGATAATTCTGCTGCGCCAGTGAAATCTTCATGCTGCAAAGTTCGTTCTTATAAAAATTATTAACAAGTTACCTTAATTACAAATACTTAATTCGCGTATGAAAATTTATGTTATTGCTTTTTGTTGCCTGTTGTTTTTTTCGTGCAGTAATAAAGAAAAAGCGCCTGATGTTAGTAACATAAAAATTGATGTGCAACTAAAACGTTTTGATAAAGATTTGTTTGCAATTGATACAAATAATATTCAACAATCTTTAAATAAGCTTCAGCAACAGTATGGTTCGTTTTTAAATGATTACTTATATAACATCATGGTGCTAACACCAAACCCTGATAGTGTGCTGCCTAAAATAAAATTGTTTATTCATGATTACAGCTTTGTGTACAATGAAGCGCAAAAGAAGTTTGGCAATTTTGATGATGAGTTTAATCAAATAAAGAAGTCATTACAGTATGTAAAATATTATTTTCCTGGTTATAAAACTCCGGCCAACGTTAACACTTTTATTGGGCCGGTTGAAGGTTATGCAAATGTGCTTACACAAAGTGGCCTTGCAGTTGGGTTGCAACTATACCTTGGACATACATTTCCCGTTTACAGTTCTGAATTTATAACGGAAGTGTACCCTGATTATCAGCAGCGCAGGTTTGAGCCGGCTTATATTCCGGTGAATTGCATGAAGAATATTGTGAGTGATATTTATCCTGAAAAAAGCGGCAGTGATCCATTAGTATATCAAATGATTGATGCAGGCAAGCGCTTGTATTTGCTTGATCATTTTTTGCCGCAATTGCCTGATAGTTTAAAAACCGGTTACACGCAACAGCAACTTGATGGCTGTTATGATCATGAAGCTGATATCTGGAATTATTTTGTACAAAATAATTTATTGTTTATTACTGACCCAATTCAAACAAGAGATTATATGCAGGATGGCCCAAACACAGAAGCATTTGGTAAAGCATCGCCTGGATTTATTGGCCAGTTTATTGGTTGGCAGATAGTGAAAAAATGGATGAATAAAAACAATAAAACAACATTGCCTCAACTCATTCAAACACCTGAAAGGCAGATTTATGATGAAGCGAAATATAAGCCGCGATAGGTTATCGTTACCGGTTAAACAGTTAATTTGACTTTAAACATCATAGGAACGCCATTTCGACTAAAGGAGAATATTATGTGTAGAAAAACTGTTTGATTTTGAAATGTCTCGTACCTCGACATGAGAATCTAAAAACATTCTGCTATTCGTAGCACAATTCTTATTAGTTTATATTTTCAATGATGCCTGCAATGCCTTGCCCGCCGCCAACACAGGCAGTCACCAAACCGTATTTTTTATTAAGGCGTTTCATATCATTTAATATTTGAACAGTTAGTTTACAACCAGTGCAACCCAAAGGATGACCGAGTGCAATGGCGCCTCCATTAATATTTACTATGTTAGGATTAAAATCGAGTGCTCTGATTACTGCAAGTGATTGCGATGCAAATGCTTCATTCAATTCAATAAGGTCAATATTATTCAAACTCATATTTGCCTGCTTTAAAACCTTTGGCACAGCAGCCACTGGCCCGATACCCATAATGCGTGGATGAACGCCGGCAGAAACACAATTAACCAAACGGCCAATCGGTTTTAAACCCAGTTCATTGATCATGCTTTCGCTCATTACAATTACAAATGCAGCGCCATCACTTGTTTGAGATGAGTTACCTGCAGTAACACTTCCGTTTTGTGCGAAGGCAGGTTTTAGTTTTGATAAAGCATCCATTGTTGTATCAGCACGAACGCCTTCATCTGTATCAACTATTGCAGTTTTTGTTTTGCGTTTGTTCTTTTCATCAACAAAAACTTGCTCAACATTAATTGGCAAAATTCCATCTTTAAAATACCCTTCATCAATTGCTTTCTTTGCTTTTTGATGAGAGTTTAAGGCAAACGCATCCTGATCTTCACGATTGATTTTATATTCTTTAGCAACAGCTTCAGCCGTTAAACCCATACTTAAATAATAATCCGGTTCATCTTTCGCAATTGAATAAGCAGGCACTGTTTTCCATCCTGCTGTTGGAACAAGACTCATGCTTTCTGTGCCGCCGGCAATAATACATTCAGCCATGCCACTTCTTATTTTAGCGGTTGCAATGGCAATGGTTTCCAAGCCACTGGCACAATACCTGTTTACAGTAGAACCAGGCACTTCAAAACCTAAAGCCCTTGCTGCTATTATGCGTCCTACCTGCAATCCCTGTTCAGCTTCAGGCACAGCATTGCCAACAATTACATCATCCACACGATTTGCTTCCAATTGTGGCACTGAAGCCATTAATCCTTTAATTACATCAACCGCTAAATCATCCGGCCTGTAAAAACGAAAGCCGCCTCTTTTACTCTTTGTAACGGCAGTTCTAAAGCCTGCAACTATATATGCTTCCTGCATAAAAAAATTTGAGACATCAAAATTAATAAAAGTTGTTTATGCAACTAATACTGTATGCTGTTTGTTGCAACTGCTGAGGCAGTAGTAGTACAAGCGTCACGAAGATTTGAAGATGTCCCTGTTAACAAATCCATTTAATGCCTGTAAATTATTAAAAGCTGCTCCCAGGGTATTATTAAAATAACAATAAACACATCTTCCTTCCTGCATCCATTTTTTGATGCGTTGTGCATAATCTGATAAAAAATTGTTGTCATAACTGCCACGGTAATTTTTTTCTGTACCATGAAATCGTAAGTATATCACACTTGTTAATGGTGCTGTTAAAGGCGTAATGGAGGCAGGCAGATCTTGCAGTACCAAATTGAAATTAAATTGTTCCAGCAGTTTAAAGGTCTGGTTATTATACCAGGCATTGTTGCGAAATTCAACGGCAACTTTCCATGCCTGGTGTGCATTTGTTGCATCAATTGTTATGAAAAGCTTTTCCAGTTGTTTAATGCTGTCAGGCTTAAATGAAGGCGGAAATTGTATCAGCAAGCACCCTTTTTTTGTATCGATATTATTTATAGTGCGCATAAAAAGTGCAACTTCTTCAGCATTAAAATCCAAGCCCTTACTATGGCTTATTGATTTTGATAGCTTAAATGTAAACCGGAATCTTTCCGGTACACTTTCGCTCCATTTTATAACAGTAGATGCTTTAGGCAGTTTGTAAAAAGAACTGTTAATCTCAATGCTGTTAAATAAAGAAGCATAATAGGCTAACCGGCTTTTACCCTTAAACGCATCAGGATATAATGCTTGCGGAACCGGAACTACAATATTACTGGTGCCTAAATAAAAACTGTTATCAATAGAATTTCGCACAACAGTCAATATCTAATCCTGTGCCTTTATTCAAGGTTTAAGTACGGCAATGCCTACTGCATTAATTTTACCCAAGGTTTCATTCTTTTGAAGACTAATCAATGGAGAATTGGTTGGGTATAAAAATATAATTCCGGGAGGCGGTGGCTTCTATAAAACTGTTGCGGAAATATATCATAAATTTAAAAATGTATGCTAAAAAGTAATCTGCCATTAACCCGCTTTGCTATATTAATGAGTTTGCTTAATTTTTTATTTTTTCACTTTCCTTTTTA
>CAZZXW010000353.1:0-3602 GCA_964658095.1 uncultured Parafilimonas sp.
TGCAACATTTGTAGCTGAAACAAGAATAAAAGAAATCGGCGTACGCAAAGTACTCGGTGCAAGTGTGCAAGGTATTGTTGTATTATTATCAAAAGATTTTTTAAAGCTTGTGTTTTTTTCATTTTTAATCGCATCGCCGGTTGCATGGATAGCGATGCATAACTGGCTTGCGTCATATTCATATCGTGTAAATATTTCAATCTGGGTTTTTGTTATTGCAGGCTGTTTGTCAGCAGCTATTGCTTTTATTACGGTAAGTTTTCAGGCGATAAAAGCAGCTATTGCAAACCCGGTGAAGAGTTTAAGAACGGAATAATCAAATGAAATTAGCTAATTAGAAAATTTGAAAACGAAAAGACATACAACTTAAAACTTCTTTTATGTTTAAGAATTATTTCAAAACAGCGTGGAGAAATCTTACAAGGAACAAGGTTTTTTCTATCATTAATATTTCAGGACTTGCAGTGGGTATCGCGGCAAGTTTGTTATTGTTTATAATTGTTAGGTATGAATTAAGCTATGATGCTTTTCAACCCAACTACAGTAACATTTATCGTGTAGTAACACAGGATAAATACTCTGATGGCATTACATATAACAATGGTATTCCTGTGCCTGCATTGAATGCTTTAAGAGCAGCTTATTCAAATATTTCTTTTACAGGTATAGCGGCATCTTATGGCGACCAGGTTACTATTGGCACAGAGAAAAAACTCATTGAAGAACACATGTTTTTTTGTGAGCCGCAGCTGTTTAGCATTTTTAAATTTGATTGGCTAACAGGAAATGCAAATGTTTTAAGTGAATCAAATTCTGTTGTATTAAACAAAACAACTGCAGAAAAATATTTTGGTAACTGGCAACAAGCTGTAGGCAAAACAATAAAGCTTGATAATAATGTTGTATTGAAGGTAAATGGTGTTATTAAAGATGCGCCGGGCAATTCAGATTTTCCTTTGAACATTCTTATTTCTTATGAAACTTTTAAACACAACAAACAGTATAATTATAATGAAGATTGGGGCAGCACATCAAGCGATTATCAGGTATATGCATTGTTGCCGCCAAACGTAAATCCGGTAACAATCAATCAGCAACTATTAAAGTTTAGCAAGGAACATTACATTAAACGCACCTCTGCAAAAAGCAATTTTTTACAGCCATTAAAAGATATGCATTTCGATACACGTTTCAGCAATTATAATTACAATGTTACGAGCAAATCAACATTATGGACGCTATCATTAATCGGCATTTTTATATTGGTGATGGCTTGCATTAACTTCATCAATTTATCAACTGCACAAGCAGTAAACAGGTCGAAAGAAGTTGGTATAAGAAAAGTGTTAGGTAGCAGCCGCAGGCAATTGTTCTGGCAGATTATAGGTGAAACAACCATGATCGTTTTCATTGCCATCATCATTGCTGTATTATTAGCTTCATCTGCTTTGCCTTATGTAAAAAATATAGCATCAATCCAGGAGCAGCTTTCGCTTTTAAATATATCAGCTATTTTATTACTCGTTGGCATTGGTATTTGTGTAACTTTTTTAGCAGGCATTTATCCTGCATTAATTATGTCTGGTTTCAATCCATCAAAAGCATTAAAGAGTAAAATGATGACAGCAACAACAAGTGGCATATCATTAAGAAGATCGTTGGTTGTTTTACAGTTTGCCATAAGCCAGGTGTTGATTATAGGAACAATTATCGCGGTTAGTCAAATGAATTTTGTACAGAAAAAAGATCTTGGCTTTAATAAAGATGCTGTATTGCTGTTAGATGGAACACTTGACAGTGTAAGAACATCCCGTTACATTGCATTCAAACAAGCTTTACTAAATATTAATGGAGTGCAATCTGTTTCAATGAACAGTGATGCCCCATCATCGGATAATAACTGGTCAACCAACTTTTCGTTCAACCACAAACCAAACGAAGGCTTTCAAATGCATTTAAAATTTGGCGATGCAGATTACATTAAAACATTCGGTTTGCAATTAATTGCCGGCAGAAGTTATGCGCCAAGCGATACGGCGAACGAAGTGGTGATTAATGAAACAATGATGAAGATGCTGAAGATATCGAACCCTAATGATGTTATTGGAAAAGTATTATTGCTGAATGGAAAATGGTTACCCATAACAGGTGTTGTAAAAGATTTTAATGATCACTCTTTGCGTGATGATATAAAGCCGATTGTTATTGCTGCACAAAAAGAATATTGTAATATAACGGCTGTTAAAATACATTCAAAAAATATTGCGGCAACAAAAGAAGTTATTGAAAAAACATGGGATAAATATTATCCAGAATATGCCAGTATTTCAAGTTTTCTGGATGACAATATTGCGCATTTCTATAGCCAGGAAAATCAATTATCGCTACTCTATAAAATTTTTGCCGGTATTGCCATTTTTATTTCATGCCTGGGTTTATATGGTTTAATATCTTTCATGACCGTTCAAAGAACAAAAGAAGTAGGCATAAGAAAAGTATTAGGTGCATCAGTTGGAAGTATTGTAATGATGTTTTCAAAAGAGTTCACTATTCTGATTATTGTTTCATTAGCAATAGCTATTCCGGTTGCAGGATATATGATGAATAACTGGCTCAGCAATTTTGCTTATCGCATTCATTTAAACATTTTATTTTTTGTATTAGCCGCGATCATTTCAATAGTAATTGCATGGTTTACGGTTGGATATAAAGCCATTAAAGCAGCGATAGCAAACCCTGCAAAAAGTTTAAGAACCGAATAAAATTAATTAACAGCTAATGGCAAATAACTATTAGCTCAACCAACTTCTATGTTCAGAAATTACCTGCTTTTAGCTTTTAGGAATATGCGCAAGAATAAGCTGCATACATTTATTAATGTAGGTGGAATGGCTGTAGCTTTTGCCTGTAGTGTTTTTATTCTTTTATTAGTCTATCGTCATCTTACATATGATGATTTTGAAATAAATAAAAGCCACATTTATAAAGTGTATAATTATGCGCTTGGCCCAAATGGTGAAGAGCTTAGTACTGCGATGGCTTATCCGTTAACGCCTGCATTAAGAACAGAAAATATTGGTGTTGAAAAAGCAACCAGCATTAATACACGAGGAAAGCTGGTGCGCAACGGAGACAAAACACTTGATATGTCAACCACAATGGTTGATCCTGATTTTTTAAAAATGTTTACGTTTCCTGTTGTAAAAGGCAATGCAATAAACCCGTTAAGCAGCGTAAGTAATGCTGTACTCACACAAAAATCAGCAGAGAAACTTTTTGGTAAAGAAGATCCTGTTGGCAAACCGGTTGAAGTAAAATTAGCAGGTAAATGGTATCGGTTAATTGTATCTGCAGTTATAAAAGATTTTCCAAAAAATTCAACCATACATTTTTCATTGCTTGCACGCACAGAATTAGATCCTGATTATGCCCAAATAAACAATTATTGGGATAATCAAAATCACCCGGTATATGTTCAGTTAAAAAATAATGTAACACAACAGCAGGCCGAATACAGGTTAAGATTGCTTGCAAAAAAATACAGGCCAGATGATGCAGGCGCAGAAAAGAAAAACGGTTACATCGCAGATAAAAATGGCGAC
>CAZZXW010000354.1:0-3601 GCA_964658095.1 uncultured Parafilimonas sp.
GAATGGTTTTAAACAATTCATAGATATTTTTAATAACCTTCCATACGGCTTTTAATAACCCAATTGCTTTGCTGATGAGCCCTTTATTTGCTTCTTTTAATTCATTGATGCGATCATCCAGCTTCTTTACATTTTCAACATATTTTTTTGCAAGCCCTTCAATCAATTGATGACCTTTGTCTTTCACGCTTTGTTCAAGCGAATCAAATTTATCCTTGATGTTATCTGCTGCTTCTGTTCCAACTGATTTTAAATTATCAGGAAGTGCTGCCACATAATCATCAATATCTTTCTTCCCATCATCAATCGCTTTTTTAGCAGCATTCAACTTATCTGCAATTACAGTACTTACTTCTGTAAGCACTTTATCCATCTTATCTAAATAAAGATTCTTGCCGTCTTCATAAAACACATTCACTTCATCAGGCAGATCCATAAATTTATCCTTCAGCCAATAACCACCACCCAGCAAACCACCATACCGGTCAGCTTTATAAGCACGCATTTTTTCATCCGTATAATTTTCAAAAATTATACGTGCATCTTCTACGCCTTTTTCAAAGATGCTGTTGGATTGAGTTTCAGCCTGCGTTAAAAGATCGGTTACAGTTTTTTCTGTAGTTGCATACTTATCATTAACATCCTTTGCCACTTTAGCTCTTACATCTTCATCTTTTTTCTTTGAATCGTTTTGCTGTAATACAACGTCGGTAAAACTTTTAGTACGATCGTTATGCATGCCATTCATTGAAACAGCAGCTTTAGAAGCGGCTTCATTTTCAGCAGTTTTTAATTCAACTGCTTCAGCCTTTTTATACTGCAATGGTTTTTCAACAGCATCTTTCTGCGCATTCTTTTTTTCTTTTAATGCTGATTGGAATGTTGGTTCATTACTGTGTTGCAACTGATCTTCGGTAACATTATTCTGCTTCATCTCATCATCAAGCGAAGCGCTTTGTTCCTGCATCGAAATATCATCATCTGTCTTAGGTTTTGGTGCTGCATTTTTTGCACCAATGGCTGCGGGGTTACTACCTGCATTCGTTGGTGGCAGCGGTTCGGCTTGCTTTTTATCAGCATCATTTGTATGCAATGGTTCAGCAGCGGCCTGTGTTACAGGCCCGGTTGTATTTTGTTTTTCAGCAGTTACCTTTTCATTCATTTCATCCTTTACTTCACCTATGCGGTTGTGTTCTTTAAAGTCATCCGCTTCTTCAAGTGTTTTCGGTGTAACCTCATTAATTCTTGTCAGCAAATCTTTTTTAAATGAAGCCGCATCAAACAACTTTGCATTTTTACCAGCTTCATTCATTGTATCTGTCTTCCTGTTTTGCGCTTTGCTTTCTGCTTCATTCGGCACAGCTACCGCAGCAGCCTGCGCATCACCGGCTTTTGTTACAGCACTTGCATGAGATCGCTGTTCGTGCGTTCTTGTTTTTGCTTTATGAATTGTTTTTTGAAATGCAGGATCTTCTTCAGGCGATGAAGGTGATTTCTTTTTTACTGCTTTACCTGTTGCAGTTTTGCTTGCATGATCTGAATCTTGTAAAGTCGCTTCATTACGGCCTGCAATTATATTTTTGGTTGATGGTGCTTTATTTTTTTGTATATGTGGCGGCGCATGTGCTTTTGCATTTTCTACTTTGGTTGATGAAGCAGTTTGTTTATGTGGCGACGCACCTTGCTGAACTGTATGCGTTAATTCATGCGCTAATAAACGTTTACCTTCTTTTGTATCTGGTTTGAATTCACCTTTTGCGAAATGAATGTTTGCTCCTTGTGTAAATGCACGTGAACCTATTGCTTCATTGGCTTTATGGCTTGCTTCATTTGTATGAATACGCACACTGCTGAAGTCTGCGCCAATGTGTTTCTCCATTTGCTTTTTGGTTGATGAAGGCAATGGGCTTCCACGTGTATCCGGTTTTGTAACAACTGATGTAACAGAATGTGATTGCTGTTTGTTTTGTATTGAAGTGATTTGTTGCTTTATATCAATTTTACTTATTGTTAATGGGGTAGTTGTTTTCTTACTTACAACTTGATCTGCAACATGGTCTGCTTCTTTTTCGTGATGAGAAGTTGATGATTGATGTTTAAGTTTTGTTTGTACTTCATAAGAAGATACCATTGCTTCGATAGGATTTGATACAACCTTATTTACGATCGGTATTGTATATTGACCTGTGTTCTCATCTAATACATTTGCTGTGCACTGCAAACCTGAAGGTGCAAAATTTTCAGCCGTAACGATTTCATTTAGTTTAGCTTTTTTAGGAACAGTTAAATTAGATTGCTGTATCTGATCGTCAGTTGGTAAAGACATTGAACTATAAACAGGTGTAACAATATATTCAACTGTTTTACCAGCATCAATTTTTTCAATCACTTTACTTTCCACTTCTCTTTCATGGTTGCCATTACCAGTTCTTGATAAAGGTGTAAGATTTCGGAAATCGCTACCAGTGCCACCAAGATATCCATTCAGCAAGTGTCCTTTTATATAATAAGTGGTTCCGCCATTTCTCCGGTAATCAAGTTTTTGGTAAGCATTATTTGAAACGCCAGGCGGCCCACCAACCGGCGGACGATTATTTTTATTAAGATTCCTGATAGTCATGCCGGTTCCAAACCCTGCCGAATTTAATCCTCCAAAACTAAATTCAAGCGGCCTTATTGGTCCTCCAAATAAATGAGCAGTAGGAACACTTAATTCAATAACCTTAGTATTTACCAGATCATATTTTGCTGTTCTAGCCTGTGCTTCCGGAAGCGTTGTATTTAACGGTTGACGCTTCGCTGTTTGCACTTCACCAAGCTTAGCAATAGCTTCGGTTTTTTTAGTTGCTTTAGCAGGATCGTTGTTTGTATTAAGGTTAGCCAAAAATTCTGAATAACGCATAGGATTTCTGCTGGCTACCCATAATTCAGATGTATCCTCAGATTGGCCTTCAAAATAAAGTTCATGAGATTCACCGTTAGTTGCAGTAAATTGTTTTTTTATACCAAGCCATCCTAACACAGCCTGCACAGCACTTCTGCCCATTGCCATTGCTCTGTCAAGTAATGCCATACCAGTATCCACTGCTTTATTAACCAGCCATGTTAATGCATAGTCAACCATCTCCCTAGCAGATGTTATCATCTCTCCTATCCTTTTTCCAATACCACTTAAACCAACCTGGTTAGCAAGGAAGCCAATTACTATCGGCATTGCACTAGCCATTGTTCTTTCAAGATAATTAGCTGCCGTTGTTATGTTGCCTTCGGCGATATCAGCCACACTATTCACAAACGAGTTTACAATCTCAAGCATTTGTCGCAGGTAACGTATAAAGCTCTGCACCGCCCGATAAATTGCAATAGCACTATTAATAACAGCCATGATACCGGTTGGATCAAGCATGCTTAATAACTTGGTTGTAACAGCACCGATAATTTTTTCCATTATCCAGTTTTTCACAGATGTGATAATGGTATTCCAAAGGTTGTTTAACTGTTCCTGTATCTTATCCCAGATTGCAGCCATACCGCGTTGCTGTACATCTTTTATAAATGTCCAAATGCCTTCCAGTGTATTTATCAAGCTGCGAATTCTTGC
>CAZZXW010000355.1:0-3599 GCA_964658095.1 uncultured Parafilimonas sp.
AAATCTTCCGCAATGCAAATGCCGACCTCGTATCGCTTGCAGAAAGTATTGATATAGCAAACAGCATTTTTATTTAGTATGCAGTTTTTCACAACAATAAATATTGAGCCTTTACAGCCGTCAATAAATTATAAGCAAAAAATTTTAATAAGCGGATCATGCTTTACAGAACATATAGGAAATTTTTTAAGTGATCATAAATTTAATGTATTACAAAATCCAAATGGTATCCTGTTTGATCCGGTAAGTCTTTCTTCAAGCCTTCTTTCTTATGTGCATAATAAACAGTACGAAGAAGATGATTTATTTTATCTTAACGAAACATGGAACAGCTGGCAACACCATAGCAGGTTTTCAAATCCTGATACAAGTGTTTGTTTAAAAAACATCAATAATTTACAAAGTGAGGCGCACGAATTTTTAAAAGAAGCTGATTGGTTGATTATAACACTTGGTTCTGCGTTTACTTATAAGCTTGTGGGCGATCTTAGTGCCGTTGCAAATTGTCATAAAGCACCTGCACAAAACTTCATCAAACACTTAAACACCATTGAAGAAATTATAACTGCGTTTGATACTACAATTCACCAGCTATTTAATTTTAATAGTAAACTTAAAATAATATTTACAATAAGTCCTGTAAGACATTTGCGCGATGGAGTAATTAATAATAACCGCAGCAAAGCAAGATTAATTGAAGCAGTACATCATCTCGTAAATAAATTTGAACGGCTTTATTATTTTCCGTCCTATGAATTAGTGGTTGATGTATTGCGCGATTATAGATTTTATGATATTGATCTTGCGCATCCTAATTATGCGGCAACACAGTTTGTATTAGAGAACTTTTCCGATGCATGTTTCGATCAATCAACCAGAAAATTAATGGAAACGATAAAAACAATTGTGACTGCTAAAAAGCATAAGCCCTTTAATTCCCATTCTGATTTACATAAAAAATTTCTTCAGCAACAGCTTATAACAACTAAGCAGTTACAGCAGGAATATCCATATATTGATTTCAGCAAAGAAATAGAATATTTCCAGGGAGACTATTGAGATTTAAACGCCTGGCCAATAATACTGCATATATTGGTTTCGATCATTTTTTCTGCGAGTAAAAGCATATTGGCAAACGCAATATCATTGCTTATTCCATGACCAATAATAACAGGTTTTTCAACACCTAAAACTGGTGTGCCGCCATAATTTTCATAACAAAAACGGGCTATAAATTCATCATCATGCAGATTGCGGCTTTCTGAAATATCATAAAAAGATTCGCCTAATTTAATTACAACGTTACCCGTAAATCCATCGCAAACAGTAATATCTGCACCACCATAAAAAATATTCCTGCCTTCAATATTGCCGATAAAATTTATAGATTTATTTTCTTTAAGTAAAGGATAAGTAGCCTGGCATAAAGCATTGCCTTTGCTCTCTTCTTCACCCACATTTAATAAACCAACAGTTGGATTTTTTATACCAAGAATGTTTTCCGCATATAAACTGCCTAATGTAGCAAACTGGTCAAGATGCTGAGGTTTGCAGTCAACGTTTAAACCTACATCTAACATGATTCCTGTTCCGCCGCCAATTTTTGGAATCATGGTTGAAATTGTTGGCCGGAGAATACCTTTTAAAGGTTTTAAAAAAAACATGGAGCCAACAAGCATGGCACCTGTATTTCCCGAACTTAAAAAAGCATCTGCTTTACCAGATGCCAGCAATTCAAAACCTTTAGCAATGGAAGAATCCGTTTTTTCTTTTAATGCACGTGCAGGATGTTCGTGATAACCTACAACTTCTGATGTATGGTATACAACCGCTCTTTCAGTTGAGATACTATACTCTTTAAGTAAAGCTTCTAATTTCTCCCTGTTACCCAAACAGTAAACAACAGAAGATGTTGTGGCTGATGAAAAATAACGTTGCAAGCCTTTTACAGCCTCAAGCGGCGCAAAATCTCCGCCCATCATGTCAAGAGCAAGAATCATTCTTATGATTATGATTAAGAAACGCTAAGCTTTCAAAGGCGCTTTATCAGAAACAACTTTTCCTTTGTAATATAACTTGCCTTCGCTTACATGTGCACGGTGGCGAACATGCAATTCTCCTGTGGTACTGTCTTTACTTAATGTTACTTCTTCAGCTTTATAATGCGTTCTTCGTTTAGCACTTCTTTGCTGGGAATGTCTGCGTTTTGGATTAGGCATAAATCAATTTTTATTTTTTAAATCTCTGAATTTTTCAAGTCCTTTCCATAAAGGATTTACTGCATTTGTTTTATCTACTTCAATTTTAGCAAGCTTCGCCAAAACTTCTTTATTGCATTGCGGACCACCAATTTCTTCAGGGGCACACATTTTTTGTAAAGGAATGCTCAGGTTGACAAATTCATAAATCCAGTCTGCAAGATGTAAATGGCTTTCGCTACGGCCTATATAATACACATCCGGATCTTCTTCCTGTTCATTCATTACTTCAGGATTATCAACTAGTTTAACCATCATTTTAAATTCTTCCCAAAGCCTTAATGGCAAAGGGTTGCCGCAACGATCACAACTGATATTAACAGAACCATCAATATCAAATTTTAAAAACATGAAGCCTGATTTTTTATCAAGCTCAAGCTTTATCAGAGCATTACAATTGTCAAAATCCTGACTGCCATAATTTGAAAAGAACTTATCATCAACCCTGTATTCGTAATTATGAATTCCGGGTTTCAGGCCAACAAAAGCAATTTCAAATTCTCTCCTGAAATTCATCTTTGAAATTTTGGGCTGGCAAAGGTAACTTAAAAAAACTTGCTGGCAAAGCTATCATTCTTAAATGAACAAGCGATCATAAACATAAAGAAAATAAAATCTTAACGTATCAGCGCAACACCATTTGCCTGTCTGCATCCAAACGTATTAAAATAAAAAGCATGATAGTGAAAGTTAATAAAGAGGAGCCGCCATAACTAACCAGCGGTAGCGGAATGCCAATTACGGGGAATAAGCCGACAGTCATACAAACATTTACCGCAATGTGAAAGAATAAAATGCTGGCAACGCTGTAAGCGTATACGCGGCTGAACACGCTTCTTTGCCTTTCTGCAATTTGAATAATGCGGAATAACATGAGAAAGTAAATGCCAAGAAACAGGAGAGAACCAACAAAACCAAACGCTTCACTCAAAGAAGTAAAAATAAAATCGGTATGTTGTTCAGGTACATATTTGCCGCGTGTTTGTGTGCCCTTTAAAAAGCCTTTGCCCCAAAATCCGCCTGAGCCAATAGCAATTTTACTTTGGCGTACATTATAATCATCAGGTTTAACGGATGTTTTGCCTGTAATGGCTTTTGATTCCATTGCATGCTTGTTCTGGCTGCAGTCATAATCTTTACCAACAGCACTGTAGATGCGCTGCGCCTGGTAGCATTCAAAAACATTATTAAAAATGTAAGGCACCGCAAACCTTTGAATGCCCACACATATAAACCATATTGCAATTATCAGTACTAAAACATTCCAGCGCTTTCTTACAAAAATCTGCCGCCTGAAAGAAAAAATAATTAAAGCTGCAAGCGCAGTTAAAGTGATGGCAA
>CAZZXW010000356.1:0-3594 GCA_964658095.1 uncultured Parafilimonas sp.
GGCGTCAGCGGGTCCTCCGCTGGAGTGCAGTAGCCAGAACCATCAACCGTA
This sequence comes from uncultured Parafilimonas sp., assembly GCA_964658095.1. GTDB lineage: Bacteria > Bacteroidota > Bacteroidia > Chitinophagales > Chitinophagaceae > Parafilimonas. The sequence goes on from CAZZXW010000356.1 coordinate 52, forward strand.
ACCACCCCGTTCTGCGAATTGCAGCCCACAGCGAACAAGCAGGCGGCCAGACAGATTGCCAAAAAGCCGCCTCTTCTAAATAACGGGACCAGACCCATAATCGTACATGATTTCCATATTGCCATCATTACTTTGATACGTGCGTACTTCAGGTGTGCCTTCTGCGTAAACCTGTTGGCCTTTTTTTAAGTATGGAGAAATACCTGTTCTGTCAGTCCAGTAAGCGCATTCAACCCAAATTACTTTTTCGCGTTGTGCGCCTGTGCTATCTTTAAACTTCTCTGTATGTGCAACACTGAAGTTGATAACATTTTTTCCGTTTACTGTGTTTACTGTGCAATCTTTTCCAAGATTGCCGATTACCATTAATTTGATCATAGCATTAAATTTTTAGGACTGTGAATGTAGTAATAAATCAAATTAACAGCAGCGTAAGTTTTAAACAGTTTATTGCACAATTTGATGATAAACGCTGATGTATTTATCAATCATTTTTTCATAACTGAATTTTTCAGTAGCGCAATCATAACATGCTTTGCGATTGAGAGTTGCTATATTTTTTACGGCTTCAACAGCTTCATTAATATTATTTACAATAAAACCTGAAACATTTTGATTGATTAGTTCAGGCATGGAGCCGCGGTTGTAAGCAATCACCGGCGTGCCGCAAAACATAGCTTCAGCAACGCTTAAACCAAATGGTTCATTAAAATAAATAGGATGTAATAAGGCAGACGCATTGCCTAACAACTGCTTCCTTTTTTCAGCATCCGCGTGACCAACAAATTTTATTTGCTCATCATCAATCAGCGGTTTTATTTTTTCGTTGAAGTAATTATTGTCTTGAATAATACCTGCAATTATTAATTGCCTGTTACAAGCTTTTGCAATTTGTATAGCATCATACGTTCCTTTATCCGGATGTATTCTGCCAAAAAATAAAAGATAATCTTCCGGTGTTTCAACATAATTAAAACTTTCTTTTTTTATGCCATGATAAATAGTAGCGATATAATTTAAAGCGGGATGCCTGTCTGCATTGCTGATCGAAACATAAAAAGAATTGCTGTTATATTTTTTATAAACAGGTATAATTTTTTCCGATGAAAAACCATGTATAGTTGTAACTATCGGCTGCTTAATCAACTTTGAATAAGTGAGTGGTAAGAAATCAAAATTGTTATGAATGATGTCGAATGATGAAGCCTGTTCCATCAAATAACTTATGTGCAAACATTCTGCAACTTTTGCATCAACAGTTCTATCTTCTTCATAACCTGTTTCAATTACACCGTCATATTTAAGTGATAACGAAGAATTTTTTGTAGCGAATAAAGTAACATCAAATCCTTTTGCTGCAACACCACTGGCTATGTTATAAGCAACCTGTTCCCATGGGCCATAATGTTCAGGTGGTGTTTGCCATGCAACAGAAGATAATACAGCTATCTTCATTATAAATTATAAGCTAATAATTAAACAAGTATCAGGCATTTGATAATTCGTTTTTATGAACTGATTCGCTAGTTTTTTTATACTCGTATTCGCATTCCATAGCTTTTAAAACAGTAAGGTGCGCAATAAGATAAGCCAGTGTGCTTTCAGCGCCCTGGTTTCGGTTAATGCCATTAAACTGAAGGCCATCGCAACAGCCATGTGTTTCGTGATCATACAAAGGAATATGCAACTCATTCTCACCCAAGAACCACATGAAAGAGGTAAACATCAGTTCAATATATGATGCATCTTTTGTAATCTGGTAAGCCTGTTCAAATAACAAAACCATCGCCATAACTTCTATTGCCTGTTGATCATATAATGGTGCCGGCTGATCTTTTTTTAGCCAGCCATTATTACCTACAGGCGTTATGTATTTATTTGAAAACGTTTTTTCTTTAAGAAAATTTAATGTGTTTATAGCAGCTTCTTTTACTTTCCTGTTACCGGTTATTTCATAACTATGCAATAATGCCAAAGGCAGAATACCATTATCATACGTCATCACATCTTCAAACCAAAGCCAATCTTCACTTGAATTTTTTTCTAAAGCATTTAATAATTTGTCAGTTAGATCAACCAATGTTTTTATCATGCCTTCATCACCCTGGTAATATTTTAAATAATGGCTTAAGCCGATGATTGCGTTAGCATAACCACGCACATGCGAAAGCTCTTTAATAGCATCAAAAGATTTATGAAAAAGTTCAAAAGCAAACTCACGATAAGAGTTATCCGGCGCAAAACGTATGAGATAACCAAAAGCCCAAATGTTTCTGCCAAACGAATCTTCAGAACCAATCTCATCAAGGTAAGCACGGTTAAAGTGAAGAAAATTTCTGAAGTGTCCGCCATCTGTTTGCATGTAATGCACAAAGCTTAAATATATCGGCAACAGTCTTAAAGCTTCAGGTGTTTTTAATTGCCGGTAAGCCATTGTTATCATCAGCAGTGCACGTGTATTATCATCCAAACAATAACCTTCTTTTAAATTTGGAATGCCATATTTAGCATGTTGCACGATGCCTGTGTTATCTGTAAGCCTTAAAATATGTGTGAGGTTAAATACAGGAAAATCATCAGCATCAGGAAAGCGCGCTGCTGTAGAAAGTTTTTTGTGATAACGCGTAGCTTCAGCCGCAAGCTCCCAATATCTTGCACCAATTCGCGGCCATTTTAAATGCTGACCATATTGATAAGCATTATGACGAATCGCATTAAGTTCATCCGGATTGTCAAGCAGCTCATTCAAAATATCACTTAATGTTTCGCTTTCTTTAAACGGAAATAATCTTCCTCTTTCATCTGCAAGCAATTCCTGTGCATGCCAATATGGTGTTGATACAACAGCAGCGCCGGCACCTATTGCATAAGATAATGTGCCACTGGTTATTTGCGCCTCATTATTATATGGTGTTATATAAATTTCAATTTCTTTAAGCCATGCAAAAAGTTGTTCATCTGTAACAAATTTATTAATGAAGTAAACATTGTTTTCAACGTTTAACTGCATGGCAAGCCGCTTTAAATAATTGCGGTATTCTTCGCCTGACTGTCTTAAAATTGAAGGATGCGTATTGCCGATAACAACATATAAAACTTCAGGATGTTTTGCAACAACAGCAGGCAAAGCTTTTATTACCGTTTCAATACCTTTATTGCGGCTCAATAAACCAAACGTCATTAACAGTTTCCTGTCTTTAAAACGCTGAAGATCTTTCAGCACTTGCAGGTTATCTTCAAAAGATGGAACACCGTGCTCAATGATCGTAATTTTTTCTGGTGGAATAAGATATATATCTTTCAAAAAGTCTGCTGCCATGTTGCTCATAACAGTAATTCTGAAAGCGCTGGCAGCAATTTCTTGCACAATCACTTTTTGTAAAAAAGACGGGTCTTTTAAAACAGTGTGCAGCGTAACTATATAAGGTGTGGTAAGCCTGCTTAACAGTGATAAAATATAGATGCCGCTTTCACCACCAAAAATGCCATATTCATGTTGCAGCACGCAAACATCAATATCGCTGTCGTTTATAAAGTCTGCTG
>CAZZXW010000357.1:0-3571 GCA_964658095.1 uncultured Parafilimonas sp.
ATACAACAAACCATTTGGTTGGCCAACAGGCCATATCATTCCAAAATTTCTTATAGATGCACCAACGCATTTTTCATTTCGTTCAAATACCGTAACCTTATAACCACGCATTGCCAGGCTTCTTGTAATAGCAAGTCCAACAATGCCTGCACCAATAACTATTGCACTTTTATGCTGCATGTGTAGTAATATTTGGCGGCAAACCAAAAAGCAACTTGTGCTTTTGTTTAAAATAAACAGCAGCTATTATAGTGCCTGCAATGCCAACTGATGTTATTAATAAAACAGCGCGGATAAAAAAATCTGTCCATGATAATTGCACGCCACTAAATTCTTTTAAGAACAATATAAGCACGCTTCCAAGATAACCAAACGCATCAGAAATGTACATGATGAAGCCCACATTGCTTTGCACCTTATAGGTTGCAATCATACGTTCAAAATACAAAGCATTGAATGGAACATAACTGATATACAGTCCTGTTCCAATCATGATCATCCACCAAACAGGGCTTATCATTTTATTCATAAATAGTAAGCTGGCAATTAAAGCAAGTACATACCCTATAATGATAATGATATGGTTTAATAAAAAAGCCTGTACGTTATTTTTTACCAGGATGAGCAAACTCATAGAAATCAACACAATTACAGATACAGGCGTTTCGGTTTCTGTAAAGATGGAAGCGTTATTGCCATAGCCAAGTTCAGTGTATAGTTCGTTTGAAAAATTATCGCGAAAATCACGTAGTATAGTTAATAAAACATACGTAGTTACAATGATGATTATACCTGGCAAAAACATCGCAATAAAATTTTTACGTTCCTGCTTCGTCATTGGTTTTCTTATGCTACGCAACTGTATATCTTTTTCAGTGGGTAATGGCATGTGATTAAGCAGCCATGTAAATAAAAATAAGGGCACTAAAAAAAATGAACCTGTATAAAACGGCATCCAGAATTCTGATATGTGATGATTTATTACAAGATTTTTACCGATGGTTTTTACAACGCCTGAAGAAAATATAAAACTTACTGAAAGCACAGCACCCATAAATTCTGTTGTTCCTCTACCTTCAAGATAACTGAATACCAAACCCCAGATCATGCCTAAAGGAAAGCCATTCATCAGCAAAAAAATTATATTGTATGGTGATGGTGTGATTGCAAATAAAAAAAGTGAGAGCCATGCAAACATGATCAATATAATAATTGTGTTTGCTCTTTTACCTAACTGCATGCCTGAAATAAAACGGATGCCATAAAATTTACTCAGCATATATCCAACGAGCTGAGCAGATACAAGCCAAACCTTGTAATCAATTTTTAAAAAATACAAACCTTCAAAACCCACGGCTGTAAAGGGTTTGCGAAAAGCATACATGCAGAAGTAAACGCAAAAAGAACACACAGCCGCATATATACTGATGAACCATGCAGGCATGTTTTCAAGTTTGTTTTTCCATTTTGCTGATATAAACATTAGTTATTTAACAATGAATAGTTAATAATGAATAATAAGTGCTAATGATAGTTTTAAACTATGCTATATCTTTTCAATGCTACAAAAATTCCTGTAGTTCTTTTAAACTGTCAATAATAAAATCAGGACGATATAATTGTAATTGTTCTTTTGTATAAGCACCTGTTGTAACAGCAATGCTAAACAAACAATCTGCATTTCTGCCTTCACGAACATCCACTTCTGTGTCACCGGTTTTAATAACCTTTTTTGAATCTGTAACATTAGATCGCTTCATCAATTCCTGTATCATGTAAGGTTGTGGCCTGCCTTCCTTTACTTCGTTGCTACTGATAACAAAATCAACCATATTATTTTTAAGCCAACCTAAACGATCAATCACTACATCTGTTATATCATTATAAAAACCTGTATCAAGCCCAATCTTTACATTGTTTTTTTTAAGCCAATCGAATGTTTCTTCCACATAAGGTAATGGCTTAATATCATTACTTGTTTTATAATATTCAATCATGTTGTTTATAAAGAAGGCATGCATTTCGCTTATATAGTTATCGTTGATCACAGATTTATCATCAGCAAATTCTTCAAGCAAAGTTTTAATGGCATCTGTTTTTTTATAACCCATTACTGCTGCAATTTTTTCTGCAGGAATATTAAATCCTTTTTGCTGAAATGTATTTTGAAATGCTTCTGTAATCTCGCCGTTGTCTTTTACTGTTGTGCCTGAAATATCAAATACGGCAAGCTGAATATCATATTTCATTATTATCTTTTAAATGATCATGCACTAACATTTTGAAATGGGAGAGTGGAAGCAGCACAGCATCACGCTGCTTTGCTTTTTCATCCCACAAACGCACTTTGATTATATCATCAAAAAAAGGATGTTGTTCAAATAGTATAATCTCTGAATCATGCATTGGGCCGCCCTGCCATTGCAATGTTTGCAGGCTTGCTTCAGACAGCTTTGATAAATAAGTTTCATCTGTTGCAACAAGATAACGCTTGGCATTTACATGGTTTTCTACCATAGCACAAATACGCTGCGAGAAACCGTTTTCTTTTAAATATTGTGCACCTAAACCTTCATGATTTACCACACCGTAATTACCCATCTCTTCTGTTTGTTCAATATGTTTTAAAAGATGGCCAATGTCATGCAGAAAAGATCCTAATATCAAATCTTCATCTTCGCCTGCAGCCATTGCTTCCATAGCACATTGTATCATATGCGAAGTTTGTGAAACCGGTTCGCCATCATAATCTTCATCACCATATTTCTCAAACAGCTCTATTATTTCGTTGGCGGTTTGTTTGGATATTCTTTCTGTGTTCATAATTGTAAACAATTTACGCTATCATTAATTATTTAAAGAAGCAATGCTTAGAAAAGCATTGCTTTTCACTTATGAGAAAAACTGCTAAAAATTTATTTTAGAAGCCAAATAGCTTGATTAAGATCATCTGCACTAAAGCCCTGATTTGATAAAGCCGTTTTCCAATTTGTTGCATTTTGTGTTTGTTCAGAAACAGGATAAGCCCATCTTTTTGGAATAACCCCATTATTACCCACACCACTGCCGGATTGAAAAGCAGGCACGCCTGTTCTTCTCCAATTGTAGTATGCTTCCCAACCTGAATTTTCAAACATAGCTATGTATTTTTGCAATACTATTTGATTAATTGCAGTAGCCTGTGTAGTTGAAAGCTTTACTGCAGTTTGTGCATAATAACTTGTAAAATCAAAATTGAAAGGATAAGCCTGCACTTGTGAAACAGAGTTAGCGCCATTGGGTAAAAAGTAAGCCGTATAAGCTTCGCTGGATCCATCAATGCCATAAAATTTCATAGATTCTGTAATGCCATTTTTATAATAAGTTTCTGCGTTACCAGCCACCCAGCCACGTTTAATGCCTTCAGCAATATTGAAAAGCATTTCTTTATAACCTACTAACACGTCAGGTTCGCCTGTAAAATTAGAGTAGTAACGTTTCCTGTTTATGAACGAATATTTTCCGGCGCTTGCATTGCCATACATTGTTTGTACAGGTTCGCCGGTGCTGGCTCCTACAAAAAATTTATATT
>CAZZXW010000358.1:0-3555 GCA_964658095.1 uncultured Parafilimonas sp.
AATGCATTTTGATTGTCTTTTAAATTATAATAACTCACGCCTAATTTTAAGTAAGCCTGCGGTTTAAACGCATCATTCTTACCTGTAATAATTGTATTTAATGGTTTGATGGCTGCATCATATTGTTCGCTTGCCAAATACGTGTTGGCAACCTCCATATTGGCATCTGCCACCAGCGGAGAGGATGGATAACGGTTTTGTATAGATTGAAGCAGCGACACCTTTTGCGCATACTGACTATTGGCGCCTGCAATAACTGCTTTTTGGTACAACGCATAGTCTGCAGAAGGAAACTGATCGTTTATAACTGTTTCATACATCTGCAAAGCCTTGCTGAAATTCTTTTTCATGAAGTAGCAATCTGCTTCGCGCAAATATGCATCTGTTTGTAAAGGCTGTGCATTGTTACTTATTGATGTGGTAACTTCTGTAAAGCTTTTTAACGCATCATCATAATCTTCTTCACGCATATAACAATAACCCAAAGTATAACGTGCATGCACAGCACTTACTTCACCATAAGTTGTTGCATTTTTTAAATATTGTTGCAGGTAATAAACACCTGAATCAAATTGATTGTTGCGATAAGCAATTTCGCCTTTCCAGAAATTTGTATATGGAATATATTGTTCATTGTATTCAACTGCAAAAATTCTATTTAATAAATCATCAGCCTGCGATAACTGCTGATCGTTTATCAATTCAACAGCACGACCATATAAAATTTTAGGATACGCTTTTTTTACAAGTTCACTTTGCGATTGCAATGTTTCAACAAGATTTAATGCATCTTCATAATTGTTTGTGTTGGATAAAACATTTACCAGTAATTCTTTTGCTTCGTTACTATATTCAGAGTTCGGATAATTCGCGGTAAAATTTTTAAGTTCATTCAATGCAACATCAGTATAACCTAACTCAACAGAAAGCTTTGCATAATTAAATTTAGAAACTTCTTTTTGCCGCGGATCGTTGCTGTTTAAAGCGCAAAATAAAAATGCATTTCTTGCGCCAGATTTATTACCAAGCTTTAAATAAGAATCACCCAACAAATACATACTGTTTTGTGCAATCGTATCTTGTTTTCCACCTAACTCTTTAAACCCCTGCGCTGCCTGCTTATATTGAGTTGCATCATAATAACAATAAGATAATTCGTACAAATCTTCGCGGTTAACTTTTGCGGTGTTGCTCACATATTTTTCCAAGTAAGGCAAAGCTTTTTTATAATTGCCTTTTTCAAAATAAATGTGACCAACCAATTCACGCAACTGCAGATCATAAAACTGGTTATTGCTTTGTAAAGTTCTCTCTGCATAATCAAGCGCCTTATCTTTTTCGCCGCGGTAATAATAAATTTCTGCTATATAATATGGAATGATGGGCTGATACTTTTGTTGTTGTTCAATTGTTTGAAACGAGGTTAATGCCTGCGCATAATTTTTTTCTGAAAAAGCGATGTAACCATAATAATAGTTAGCATCAAAATAATTCGGATCAGAAGGTATTTGCTGAATTGATTCAAACAAAGGTTTTGCTTCATCAAAACGCTGCATAGTAAAATATGCATAACCTTCATGAAACTTCATGCCTGCAATTTCATCATTGCTTAAATTAGCAACGTTTACCTTGGCGTAATAATCAACTGCATCCGCAAAATTTTGGTGCTTATAATAGTATTCGCCTAACTGGTAACACATCATTTCAATAAGCGGCGCATTGTGTTCAAGGTTTATAAAATCTATTGCCTGCGTTACAGCGGTAACATCATTTAGTTGCAACCGGCAAACAATTGAATAATACTTAGCTTCTGTTTGTACGCTTATCGGTATGTTGCTTTGCCAGGTTTCATCAACATATAATTTTTCAAATAAAGGATATGCAAGACTGAATTTTTGCTGCTGGTATAATTCTTTTGCCTGTTTAAAATCAGCATCAGGATCATTATAAATTTTCGTGGATTGTGCGTTGGCGAAACAGAATAATAAAACAAAAGCAAGTAAAGCTGTTAACTTTTTGTACTGCATACATTGCTCAACGATTACCATTTTATAATATTTTATACGCTTTCTTAAATAAACGTAAAAGCGCTTAAAGGTAATCAGCCAAATAAGCTATGCAATAATCTATGTTTGAATTGTGGATAATGGCTGAAAAAATTATTTTTGCATAAACAATGCTCATGAAAAAATTGCTTTCCATAAAATATAGTTCTGGTGCATTTAATTTTTCAATGTTATTACTGCGTGTAATTTTTGGGTTGTTAATTTTAATAAAGCATGGTTATGATAAGCTGATTAATTTTTCAACACTGCAATACAAGTTCTACAACTTTTTTCATATAGGTACAAGAGCATCGTTAACGCTGGCCATTTTTGCTGAATTTTTTTGCGGGTTATTTATTGTGCTTGGATTGTTTACAAGGCTTGCTGTAATACCCTTAATTATTACTATGTTGGTTGCCATTTTTGGTGCTGGAGCCGGAAAACCCATTATTGAGTCTGAACTTGCTTTATTGTATTTAGGCGCTTTTATAACACTACTTTTCTGCGGTCCGGGCAGGGTTAGTATTGATGGAATGATAAATAAGTGAGGTGAATGAGTCTTTTATTAATTCAAATTCGCCATTTCCTAATTCAAAAATCCTCACAGCATAAAAAATTATTCTGCAGCCAAATTTACAATTGCTTCAAAAATTTCTTCTGCATTGGGCTTGCTGAAATAATCTCCATCACTGCCATAAGCCGGCCGATGTGCTTTCGCTGTAAGTGTTCTTGGTGGGGCATCAAGCCAGCGGTAAGCCTGTTGTTCCTCTATTACTTTATTAAACATGTATGCAGACGCGCCCCCGGGCACATCTTCATCAATAAAAATAATGCGGCTGGTTTTTTTAACAGATTCTGATATTGCATGATTAACATCAAATGGCAATAAGGTTTGCACATCAATTACTTCGCAACTTATGTTTTCTTTTTCAAGTCTTGTAACGGCTTCCATAATAATACGCAATGTTGAACCATATGAAACAATAGTAACATCATTACCTTCTTTTAATATTTCAGGAACACCCATCGGTACGGTAAAATCAAGCAAATTAAAAGGCAGTTTCTCTTTTAAACGATAACCGTTCAATGCTTCAATCATAATGGCAGGATCGTTACTTTTTACCAAAGTATTATACATGCCTGCAGCCTGCACCATGTTGCGTGGCACACACACATACATACCGCGCAATGCGTTAATGATCATCCCCAGCGGTGAGCCACTGTGCCAGATTCCTTCGAGCCGGTGGCCACGGGTACGCACAATCAACGGACAATGTTGTAACCCGTTTGTTCTGTATTGCAATGAAGCCACATCGTCTGTTAAAGGTTCCAGTGCATAAACCAGGTAATCAATATACTGAATTTCGGCAATCGGTTTTAAGCCACGCAAGGCAAGGCCAATGCCCTGCCCTATTATTGTTAATTCACGAATACCGGTATCAAATATGCGTTCAATGCCATATTTTTTTTGCAAACCGGCGAAGGCCTGGTTTACATCTCCAATCAAACC
>CAZZXW010000359.1:0-3535 GCA_964658095.1 uncultured Parafilimonas sp.
ATTCGCCCAAAAAGATTCTACAAGATTTATTACTGATACAACTACACTTGAATCTGTTACTGTAACTGCATTTGGTGCTTCTGCAAAATGGAAAGATGCACCAGCGGCAATCGCAGTTATTAATCAACAGCAACTGCAACGCTTTGATAATAAAACACTGGTTCCCGTATTAAACACAGTTGCCGGTGTGCGCATGGAAGAAAGAAGTCCCGGCAGCTATCGTTTATCCATTCGAGGCAGTTTGTTGCGTTCACCTTTTGGTGTAAGAAATATAAAAGTTTATTGGAATGATATTCCGCTTACGGATGCAGGTGGCAACACTTATTTAAATCTTGTTGATATTAACCAGCTTCAATCCATAGAAGTAATAAAGGGACCCGCAAGCAGCATGTATGGTGCAAACACCGGAGGCGCTGTTTTATTAAAGTTTGATCCATCTGCCATCATTAATAAAAATGCTTTTACTGCAAACATTGAAACAGGTTCTTATAATTTATTAAATGAACAAACCTCATGGAATCATGAATCAAAAAATATTTTTTTTACTATTCAGCAAAGTCATTTGCAGGATGATGGATACCGTGAGCAAAGCGCTGTAAAGCGGGATAATGTTTCTGGTGATTTAAAATGGAATATCAACACACATGAAGTGTTGTCTGCATTATTATTTTATACAAACCTTCGTTATCAAACACCTGGCGGCATAACAGAACAGCAATATGATTCTTTACCAACACTAGCGAGATTGCCAACATCAGCATTACCCGGAGCTGTTGAACAAAATGCAGGCGTATATAACAAGACAGGTTTTGCAGGTGTTAGCTTAAAATCAACCTTAAGTAATACATGGAGCAATACAACACTGGTAACAATTAATCATACAGGATTTAGAAATCCATTTATCACTAATTATGAAAAAAGAGATGAGCTTAATTATGGTGCAAGAACTGTGTTTGAATTAAACGCTTTAAAGTTTAAATGGCTTACCGGTGCAGAATGGCAGCAGAACGTTTCGCACATAAGCGATTTCTTCAACAACAGTGGCGTGCCTGGTAATTTAATGCTTGATGATGATGTACATGTATTGCAATATTTTTTATTTACGCAGCTTAATTTACAGTTTAACAAACTAACTGTTCAGGCAGGAGCAAGTGTAAACCAGCAACAGTTAAAATATAACCGTGTTTCAGATTCTGTGTATAATTACTGGCAACATCAAAATACAAAAATGTTGCTGACGCCGCGTTTAAGCGTATTATACAGCATAACAAATTCTACTTCTTTATATGGAATTATTGCCAAAGGATTTTCGCCACCAACCTTAGCTGAAGTAAGACCTTCAACTAACCAGTTTTATAATTTACAACCTGAATATGGATGGAATTTTGAGGCAGGTATTAAAGGCTCCGCAATACATAACCGGGTTCAGTTTGATGCATCTTTATATTCATTCAAATTGCAGCACGCAATTGTTCAGCAAACAGATAGTAGTGGTGCAGATTTTTTTGTAAATGCCGGTAGTACACATGAAAATGGTGCAGAAATTTGGATTGATGTAAACATTATTCAAAACAACACATCTTTTATACGTAACTTTTCGGTTACGAATAGTTTTTCTTACCAGCCTTATAAATTTAATAATTATATATCAGGCACAAAAAATTATAACGGCAATTATTTAACAGGTGTTCCAAAAAATATTAATGTTATAACTGCAGGCATAAATACTTCAGCTAAAATATATTTAAACGGAAATGTAAATTGTACATCCAGTATTCCGCTTACAGATGCAAATACAGAGTATGCAAATCATTACACATTAGTTCAGCTAAAGCTTGGCTATAAAAACCAGCTTAATAAAGTGTTGCTTAACATGTACGTTGGTATTGATAACGCATTAAATGAAACATACAGCTTAGGTAATGATCTGAATGCAGCCGGAGGCCGTTACTTTAATGCCGCTCCTAAAAGAAATTTTTTTACAGGAGTACAAATTGGCTTTAAATAAGCAGCTTAGTTTTGGCTTTGGTAAATGTTAGTGTTGGCTGCGAATAAGATTATATCATTCTATAAAAAAAGGGCACAATTTTTTTCGAATGATCTTTAGCAACTCATTATCCATGTAACTGTTTAAAGTCCAGAAATTATTGTCTTTAATTATTGTGCCACTGTATTCATTATTAAAATAAATATCGTAGGCCGGAGACACAGAATCGTTGTAATTGGTTAATGCAGGAATAGCTTCTGCTTCATAGTGCTTGTTCATGTAGTCGAAATCAAGCCATACAATTTGCTTTAAACTCATGATCGTTTATTTAGAATATTGGATACACAATTTCAGCACAATTGTATTATCATTTATAAGGTAAAAGATAATTTCTTGTACAAATAAGACATTTTGTAAAAGCTAATTAAGGCTTGGATCGCTAAAAGTATCGCCCTGGCTTATATCTCCTGAAGTATAACCTTTCTTAAACCAATACATTCTTTGTGCTGATGTGCCGTGCGTAAATGAATCCGGCGTTACAGTTCCCTGGGTTTCTTTTTGTAAACGGTCATCGCCTACCGCACTGGCGGCACTAAGCGCATCATTTATATCACTCTGATCAATTACATGTTTCATTTGTTGATCATAATGCGCCCAAACCCCTGCAAGAAAATCAGCTTGTAATTCAAGCTTTACACTTAAACTATTAGGGCCGCTATTGCTGCCATGTAAAGAACGTTGCTGATCCACTTTATCTGTGATGCCAAGAAGATCCTGCACGTGATGCCCAACTTCATGCGCAATTACGTAAGCTTCAGCAAAATTTCCATTGGACGCGCCAAAGCGTGTTGATAATTCATTAAAAAAAGAAAGGTCAATATATACTTTTTGATCAGACGGGCAGTAAAAAGGTCCGGTGGCAGCACTTGCCTCACCGCAACCCGCTTCTGTTTCACCTGAAAATAGAACAAGTTTTGGTTTTGTATACGTTTTGTGCATGCTGGTAAAGAGGGAATCCCATACATCTTCAGTATCGGCAAGAACTACTCCAACAAAATCCTTTAACGAATCATCTGCACTGCCGGGAGCTGCTGCCTGCACAGGTTGATCCGGCGAATCTTGTTGTAATACCTGGCTTGGATTGCCACCCAAAAAATAAATTATGGCAGCAATTATTAAACCGCCGATACCGCCAAAAGCAACATGACCACCTGTTATACCGCGGCGGTCTTCAATATTATCGCTTTCACGTCTTCCTCTCCAATCCATAAATTAAGTTTTACTTTGCGAAACAAATTTGTTTCCAAAAGTTGATACTTATGATTACTTAAGAAAATTAAACAGAACAACTAAGGTAAAGATGTGATGAAGTTGGTTCTGATATTACTTTTTTCTTATGCTAATTAAATATAATTTTAAAAATGATTGTGTAAGAAACGATGCGCCATTACCCGTATAACATAAGGTTTTTATTATTGTTATTTTATTCAGGCATTTTCCTAGTCCAGGCAGATAAATCATTTGGACAAACCGTTCACCGATTGCCGC
>CAZZXW010000360.1:0-3512 GCA_964658095.1 uncultured Parafilimonas sp.
TGCTTCGGCACAATGGTCAATAGATACAGTAAATAATCTTAAAGTTGCTAATGTAAACAGCAGCGATATAATAACTGTGGCAGATGCTTTACATCCTTCAAACAGTATCTGGATTGCATTTTACAGTTATAACACGGTAACTGCAAATTATGATATGCGGGTACAATTATTAGATCATGAAGGCAACAAGAAATTTGGCGACAGTGGTCTTGTTATCAGTACAAAAAATTCAGGCACAGCAACGTTTGTGTTTAATGCCTGTTTAGGTGATTCAAACAATTTATATGTGGCTTTTCAATACCAGAAAAACAATGATTACGAATGCGTCATTCAAAAGGTTATGCCCGATGGAACTTTGCCCTGGGGTAACGGAATAGATTTAGGTACAGGCTTGTCACCATATCCTGCTGCATTAAGCAATGGGCAAGTTGTTGTTGCATGGAATAACAATGGCGTTATAAATTTTCAAAAGCTTTTTGCAGATGGAAGAAAGGCATGGTCAACTGCAAAAGAAATTCAATCTTCAAGAGGGCGTTCTGTTACCAGGGCGCAGGTTGTTGCACACACGAAAGCAACATTTGGCATTGTATACCAGGATTTATTTTATTTTCCTGTTTACACAAATTTGTTTATGCAACGGTTTGACGATAAAGGAAACAGCTTATGGAATACGGCAAAACAAATTTCTACTTTAACTACTTCCGCAGCGCGGTATTATGATGTACACGGTGATGCTGACACAACTTATATAGGATATTACGGCAACCCTTCCGGCGTAAACCGGTTTAATGCTTATGTGCAAAGAATAAATCCTGATAGTACGTTGCCTTTTGGAAATGATGGTGCATCATTCGCCGATTACACTTCCGGAACGCAGCCTTCGGAGCAAACAATTAATATAGCACATCTTCCCGGTGATGTAAATTTATATGCAGCCTGCACTTTTACCAATCCTGATCAAACTGAATCAGGTATTTATTTTCAAAAATTTAATGTGCTTACAGGCGCAAGATTACTTGGCAGTTTGTCAAAACAAATTATTCCCATTAGTGCCGTGCTAACAAGCCTTAAAGGAAATGGGTTAACCCAATGTTTAAGCAATGGTTCGGTTAACTTAACTTTTACTGATGCAACCAATAAATTGTATGCAACAGCATTAGATGGATCCGGCAATTTTGCATGGCCTCATTCGGTTGTTACGCTTTGTTCAACAACAAATCAAAAATCAAGGTTTGGATTTGTATCCAATTTTACGGGTATTCCCGAAGATGCTGAAGGCTCAATCGCTGTATGGCAGGAAGATAAAGGTGACGGTGATAAGCCGTATGCGCAGGATGTGAGTTGCAGTGGTACTACAGGTATACTGCCTGTAAGCCTTTTAAATTTCCAGGGAAGTAAAAGCGGTACTGATATAAATCTTTACTGGCAAACTGCCAATGAAACAAATAATAAAGGTTTTTATATTGAGCGTTCTTCAAATTCACAAAATTTTTCAAGCATTGGTTTTGTTGCAAGCAAAGCGCTTAAAGCATATAGCACATCACTGCTCTCATATAATTTTGTTGATAAAGCACCGTTGCCTCAAAACTATTACCGGTTAAAACAGGTTGATGTGGACGGGAAAACATCTTACAGTAAAATTTTGAAAATCGGTAATAATACCAATTCGCTGATTGCAGGCGAAGTATATCCCAATCCTGTGCACAACCAGCTTTATATAAAAGCATTTGTACCATCTGCGCAGCAAATAAAAATTATTATTATGGATGCAGCAGGCAGGCTTGTAAAGCAAGAAAATAAATTGTTTTCAACCGGCAGCGACGTTATGCCTGTTGATGTAAGCAGTTTAAAACAAGGTGTTTATTTTATTAAAATGGAAGGCACAGTAAGCATTGAAAATAATATGCAGCGCTTTGTTATAGAAAAGTAGTACAAAGCTGTTAATAATCACTTACTGGTCCACTTAAACTTCCTGATACCAATAATAAATAATACCAGGGCATAGCCAATCGTTACAAGTAAGGCATTGGTGGTAGTGTGCGTCCATTTAGACGGGTCAACTGCGCCGGCTATAATACTTTGCACCGTGCCGTATGGCGACCATACTACATACTTCTTTATCACATCACCCAAAATACCTAACTGGCCAAACATGCCCACCATGATAAAGATAAAATATACCAGCCTTGTAGTGGCATTTACAGTTTCGGGGTTAGTAATTAACCCAACGATTAGCTGGCCAATAGCGAGATACACAGTTGCACCTGCAATGGCCGCAGCAAAAGCAAGCACATAACCTTCTTTCGGTATGACAATATGATCCAGTTCATAACCTGCCAGCAGTACTAACGCGGTAATAATGAAGATCATTAAAAGCTGCACCAGTAAACGGCTTGCCATAATCGTCCATGAAGGCAGTGGTGCCACACGCAAACGCTGAAAGATGCCTTTATCGCGGTCTCTTGCAATGGAGTTGGTATAACCCATTAACCCCGTTGCCATTAACCCAACCGTAATGCAGGAACCTAATGCAAATGCGCCGCCTATCTGGTTAATGATCTGCTTCCATGAGTATAAAATAATTACAGGCACCAGCACAGTAAGTATTACTGCGCGGCGGTTACGCCATTGCGTTTTAAGATCTGAACGCAATAAAGATTTTAATACGGTTGATGTTGTTGGTATTGATGTTTCCATAATAAATTTATATGCGCACTTCACGGCCGGTTAAACCAATAAATACGTCTTCTAAAGTAATCTTTCCTTTGCGTGAAACAGCGATTACTTCAGCATCGTTGCGATGCAGATCAATTAATGATTGTGGTGTATCAATAGCAATAATTTTTCCGTGGTCAATAATCGCAATGCGATCACAAACAGCTTCAGCTTCTTCCATTGAATGCGTGGTTAATAAAATGGCCCGGCCTTTTTCACGCATAGCTTCCATACGTTCCCATAACTGCCTTCTTGATTGCGGATCAAGGCCTGTTGTAGGCTCATCCAGCAACAATAAATTAGGGTCATGCAACACACATAAACTTAGCGATGCACGTTGTTGTTGACCACCGGAAAGCTGCCCGAATTTTTTATGTCTTGACTCCTGCAGGTTATTGTCTGTTAAAAGCCTTTCCAGTTTTTCTTTTGTAAGATCAACACCGTAAATACCTGCAAATAGTTCTATGATTTCTTCAACCGTAAGCTCCGGTTGAAAGTTGGTTGATTGCAACTGTACACCCATTGATGCACGTGCATACAAAGGCTTCTCTTTAATATCATAACCTGCAACAACAATGTTGCCTGATTGTGGTTTTAATAATCCTTCAATAGCACTTAATGTGCTGGTTTTACCGGCGCCATTGGGGCCAAGCAATCCAAAAATTTCACCGGCCTTTACATTAAATGAAACATTATTTACTGCCTGGAAATTGCCATAATAAATATTGAGTTTATCAACATCTAATATGTAATTGTTATCATCACTCATTGGCATAATTTAAAATCAAAAATATATG
>CAZZXW010000361.1:0-3504 GCA_964658095.1 uncultured Parafilimonas sp.
AATTTTATTCAGCTTGAAGCGCCATCTGCAACAGAGCCTTTTACAGCTTCTGTAATTGTTGCTTCAAATGATTTGATAGAATTGATTTTACGCGGTAAAGAATATGCACCGGAATTCTCGCATTCATTTCCTGCAAAAAAACTTACAACCAATCAAAACTGGGAAGACCTTGTGCTTGATAAAAAAACATCAACACAAATTGAAGAAATAAAAACATGGATTGAAGTGGGTGATGCTATGCTTGATGAATTAGAGTTGCGTAATAAAATTAAGCCAGGCTTTCGCAGCTTGTTTTTTGGGCCGCCAGGAACAGGTAAAACATTTACTGCCGCATTGCTTGGAAAATATACAGGTTATGATGTGTACAGAATTGACCTTTCATTAATCATCAGCAAATACATCGGTGAAACAGAAAAAAATCTCACCAAAATTTTTGACCGTGCTGAAAATAAAAAATGGATTTTATTTTTTGATGAAGCAGATGCTTTGTTTGGCAAACGCACACAGGTTAAAGATTCGCATGACCGTTATGCCAACCAGGAAGTATCCTTCTTGTTGCAGCGTGTGGAAGATTACAGCGGGCTTATTATTCTTGCAACAAATCTTAAAGCAAATATTGATGAAGCATTTGCAAGGCGCTTTCAAAGCATCATTTATTTTCACATGCCTTCCATAAAAGAAAGATTGGCAATATGGCAACAAATATTTTCAGGTAAAACAAATTTTGCAGATGATGTTAACCTTGCACACATAAGTGCCGACTATGAGATTAGCGGCGGCAGCATCACCAACGTTGTGCGTTATTGTTCTTTGCTGGCAATGAAGAGAGAGAACAGGCTTATTTATAAAGATGATATTATTGAAGGCATAAGCAAAGAATATTTAAAAGAAGGCAAAACAATTTAATTTATAAACACTTAACTGATTTGATAAAAAATTTAATAACCTTTATAAATATTTAAAGCTCCTGTTTCTTGTCTGCAAAAGCAACTGCAATAAAATCGAATGCAGTATCTGCATCATCTCCTGCAAAAACAGGTAATGGTAAATCTATACAGCGTAACGCAACTGTTACACAAACATTGCCTGCTGTTCAAAGAAAAGAAAGTGCAGGAAGCTGGTTGCATACACAACCGCAAAAAGCAGTCAATAGTAATCCGATTATTCAGCCTAAAGTAAAAATTCATGCAGCCAATGATCATTTTGAAAAAGAAGCAGATCATGTTGCAGATAAAGTAATAAGCAATCAATCAGCATCGTCAGCTAAAGTTACAAGCATATCAGGCAGCACAACGCAACGAAAAACAAACGAAAATTATAACACACGTATTCAAACCCGCCTAAATAATTTAGGCTCACCTGAAACTTTGCACAGCGGCGATAACAGCCCGCCAATGCCTGATATACATACAGCACATCCATTAACTGCAGTATTATCCAATCAAACTTCAAGAGGTAGTCCGTTGCCTGCGCCTGCCCGCAAGCAAATGGAAACAAGTATGGGCGCAAGCTTTGGCAATGTGCGCATACATTCCGGGCAGGAAAGTCATGATGCAACTACATCTATTGGTGCAAGAGCATTTACGCATGGATCAAATATTTATTTTGCCAACGGTCAATTCAATCCAAACACAAAATCAGGTCAGCATCTTTTAGCGCATGAATTAACGCATACTATCCAACAAGGCGCAAGTGCAAAAACAAACGGTTCTGTTGCTATACTTCAGCGAAGCACAGACAATTCTTCTTCATCTGATACTACAACGTTTATAGATAGCCGCGGTCCGCCGGTTCAAACAAAATCATCTGAAGACATTGTTCAATGTTCTTTGGTTGATAGTGCTGTTGCAAGGGTTGGTGATTTATTAAATGATCTGCCATCCATCACCGATGGCCTTGAAGGCGTTAAGCAATGGCTGATGCAAAAAGCAAAAAGGTTTGCATCATTTATTCCTGGTTATACTGCGCTTGGCGTAGTGATGGGACAAGACCCTATTACCGGCGAACACATCGAACGAAACGGAATAAATTTTATAAACGCTGCGCTTGATATTATTCCGGGTGGAAGCTTATTAAAACAAAAGCTGGAAGAGCTTGGCGTTATTGAAAGAGCCGCTGCATGGATCGATCAGCAACTCGAATCTTTAAGCGGCATCGTTGCAAACATTCGCAATGAGTTTGTAACCGCCTGGAATGCACTTGGACTTACATCAATTCTTGATGGGCCTTTAAATGTTTTAAGAAACTTTGGTGATATTTTTGAAAGAGGCATCAACAGCCTTATCAACTTTG
Organism: uncultured Parafilimonas sp.; assembly: GCA_964658095.1. Classification (GTDB taxonomy): domain Bacteria; phylum Bacteroidota; class Bacteroidia; order Chitinophagales; family Chitinophagaceae; genus Parafilimonas. The sequence continues at coordinate 2,293 of CAZZXW010000361.1, forward strand.
CAGAAAGAGCTGCATCAGAACTGCTTTCTATCGTAAAACAATTCCTGTTAACACAGATTGTTGACTTCATAAAAAATCATACAACTGCATACGAGCTTCTAAAAGTTATCATCGGTCATGATCCTGTAACTGAAGAACGTGTTGAACGCAATGGTACCAATATATTAAATGCACTGCTTGAACTCGGCGGTGAGCAAGGACGTGAACAACGCAGGCAAATGCAGGATACCGGCACATTCCAAAAAGCTGCTGACTGGATTGACAGAGGCATTACTGTGTTCGGTAATTTATATGAAACCATACGCAGCAATTTTAGTTTGATTTGGGATGCAGTTTCCATTGAAAGTTTAATGCATCCGGTTGATACATTCAACCGCTTGTATGAGAAGTTTGCAGAACCAATAAGACAAGTTTTAAATTTTGTTGCTGAAGCATTAGAAGCCATTCTCGGCTTAATTAAAGAAGTTTTATTACAACGTTTATCTGCCTGGGCAAGAACCGTGAAAGGTTATGCATTAGTAACTGTATTGATTGGAAAAGATCCGTTCACCAACCAGGTTGTTCCGCGAACAGTGCCAAATATTATTCGTGGCTTTATGAGTTTGATGGATGGCGGCGAAGAGCAATACAGGCACATGGAAGAAAGTGGTGCTATTGCAAGAACTGCTCAACGCATTGATGCTGCTGTTGCAAGGCTAAACATGACGCCTGCAACAGTATTGCAGTTGTTCATTGATCTCTGGAATTCATTCAGCTTTAATGACCTTAGTCATCCGATAGATGCATTCCAACGCATCATCAACCGGTTTGGAGAACCAATCGCAAGGCTTGTTGCATTCATCATCGAGATTGTAATAATTGTTATCCGTGTGATTCTTGAGATCATGAATTTCCCGTTTGATCTCATCAACAATATTATCAATCGTGCTATGGCTGCGTTTGAAAGAATCAAGCGTGATCCGGTTGGCTTCCTTAAAAATTTATTGCGTGCAATTAAGCAAGGCTTCATACAATTCTTTGATCATATCGGCACACATCTTTTAAATGGTGTAATTGGTTGGCTAATGAGTGAATTGAAAGATGCTAACGTTCCGGAATTGAAAGACTTCTCATTACACGGTGTTATTACATGGGTTTTGCAGGTATTGAATTTAAGCATGGAAACCATCTGGCAAAAACTTGCGGCACATCCAAGAATAGGTCCTGAACGTG
>CAZZXW010000362.1:0-3503 GCA_964658095.1 uncultured Parafilimonas sp.
ATATGCACACCTGCTCGAAACTCCGGTGTAAATCCATACAACTTTTCAAACTCGTTGCGTTGCCTGTTTAAGTTGCGGCGTGCCTGTACAAGCGCCTTAATTGCTTTGCTTACATTAGCACGGCTGTATAACCATGATACCACGATCTCATCACCTACATACTGATAAATTCTGCCGTTGTTTTCAATCAATGCGTTTGAAACCTGGTATATAAATTCACGTATAAACCTGAAGTATCGCTGGCTGCCAAGCTTCTCTGCAATGGGTGTTGAATCTTTAAGATCCATAAACATTACAATTCGTGTTTCAATTTTTGGTTCAAGATATTTACCCAACAAAATATCTATAAAAACTCCCGGCGAATATTTTTCATTTAATTCTATAAGCAACTGCGTAATTAAAAAAAGAATAAGCCAGTATAACATTCGTTGCGTTAACTTATGTATGTCAGAGTACTCATCATAAAAATGATGAAACGATTCTGAGATGTGAAAGCCAAAAATAGAAATTGAGTTTACTGCGTACAACAAGAGGTTCATTAAAAAAGCCGCCACTATAAGCACTAAGCTTTTAATAAACAACGCTGTTAGTAAATTAAAATCACGGAACAATCTTTTTAATTCAGTTATAAGCAGGTAAGCTATTCCAAGGCTTGCTGCAAAAACAATTATTTCTCTTAATACAAGTGAACCAATTTTATGTTTTGATGGAAGATTATTAAACAAAAGCACAACTGTTATATCAATCAGCGTCCAAAATACAGCTACAAAAAATATAGTTCTGATGCGGTATCTTTTAACCAGGCTTATATCATAAAACTTTTTCCTGCTTTTCATTGCGGTAATTGCTGCAAGTACAAATAAATGGCATTCTGCGCATTGATGGTTGTTTCGCTTTTAGTTTCTATTCTATGCTGGGTATAATCTTCTGTCAGTTCAACCATTTTATCGGTATCACTCCATTGTATATTAAAATAATCAATCAGTTCTTTTTTTAGATGCGAGTTATTAATAGAAGTGCATACTTCAATCCTGCTGTGCAGGTTACGGTTCATCCAATCGGCCGAGCCAATCAACACTTCTGCATCATCGCCCTTACCAAAAATAAATATTCTTGTATGTTCAAGATAGCGGTCAACCAGTCGCTTTACAATTATATTATCACTTAAACCGCTAACACCTGTTTTAAGGCAACAAATGCTTCTTACAATCAGCTGCACTTTAACACCGGCCTTGCCTGCATCATATAAAAGCCTTATCATGTCAGGCTCTTCAAGGTTATTTATTTTTATCCTGATCAATGCTTCTTCCCCCGCATTTGCTTTTGCTATTTCTGCATCAATTAATTTTTTAAAACCATCAAACATATTAAACTGTGATACCAGTAATTTTTTAAACTTGATCTTTGCTTTTATATCAGCATCATTTTTCCGTAAATAATCAAACAGATTTTCAAGTTCGCTTATAATGGCAGCATCACTTGTCATAAACAAATGATCGGTATAAAACTGCGCTGTAGTTTCATTAAAATTACCAGTGCTTAATATTGCATAAGATAAGTGTTGCGTACCGGTTTGTTTTTTTATCAATGCTGTTTTTGAATGCACTTTTATGTCAGCTTTACTATACACTATTTTTACGCCTGCGGCTTTCATCAGCTTACTCCAGCGTATATTATTTTCTTCATCAAATCTTGCTTTTAACTCAATAAACACAGTAACATTCTTGCCGTTTTTTGCCGCGCTTATCATTGCATTTACAATATGCGATTCTGCCGCAACCCTGTATAATGTTATGTAAATATCAGTTACAGATGGATCAACAGCAGCCTGGTTAAAGAAGGCCAAAACAGGATTATAAGATTGGTAAGGAAAATGTAATAAGATTTCCTGCGTGTTTAATACATTAAAAATATCACCGCTGTTTAATATTTCATGCACTATTAAAGGCTTTCTTTTTTTATATGAAAGTGCTTTATTGAACTGCGGAAATGCAGAAAGGTCTTTTAAGTTGTGATAGCGTGCACCTTCAAACATTTCATCAAACTTTAAATTAAAAGATGATGCAAGAAAGAGCTGTATATTTCTTGGCATACCGCTTTCATATAAAAATCTTGATGGTGCTCCAAAATCTCTTTTCTTTAATTGTTTTTCAATTTTCTCTAAAAGATCGCCGCTATATTCTTTATCTAAACCTAACTCAGAATTTCTGTTAAGCTTAATGCTATACACGCCATTAATCTGCATGTTGGGAAATAACCGGCTTATGTTTTCGCGAATTATATCATCTATAAAAATTACATACTCATTATTTTCCTGCGGTTCAAGCACAAAAAAACGCGGCAATTTTTCAGATGGAATATTAATAATTGCATGTGTTAACAGCAGCTTTTGCGGGTCTTGTAATGTTACAAACAAATAAAGTTTGTTATTCTCAGGAATAAATGTTTGTTCAATGTTTCCTTCTAAAAATATAGGCTGGATAAACGAGAGTATTTCTGACAAAAACAATTCTCGTATTTCAGCAAGGTGTGCCGGCAAAATTGGCGTGTTATAATAAAATACGATGCCGTTATCTTTTAAAGCAGGAATGATTTCGTTCGTTAATATTTTTCCAAACAGCGTTAATTGAGAATTGATTTCCTGCTGTACTTGTACAAGAATGTCTTCATCAATTTTTTCGCTTATACGTTTTTGTGTTTTTTTACCAAGGGTTGATATGGCAAGAATATACGGATAACGTACCCTGAAAAATTCATCAAGGTTTGATGAAAAAATGGAAAGAAATTTTATTCTTTCATACAGCGGCACATTATTGTCTGCCGCTTCCATAAGCACACGAAGATTAAAACTAAGCCAGCTTAAATCTCGGTTATTGAACATATAAATGTTTAAAGCGGAAATGCCGATGTAGTTCCTGATGTGGTTTGTGTTTTATCGAAAAACAACACTGCAACAGCAAATGCTGCAACAGAGACTACTATGCCCACCATGAAAATATAATATGCAATGCGTATAAGTTTATATTTCCTGCCTAAAACTACAGACAGCATATAAATGTCTTTTATTAAAGAGCCGTATAAGTAATCAGGGTCTTTCATCATTTTACGCATGGCTCTGTCATATTGTTCAAACGGTGCTTTATAAAAATTGCCAAAGAATAAAAGATTTGTTTTTTTATCAATTACATCCTGGTCTGTAAATGTGCCACCCGAAACCTTTGGACGTGTTGCTAAAATTGCAATTACAATAGTTGTTACAGCAACTAAAAGAAAAAGAATAGTTGGTATGGTAAGCGCAGGTTCTTCTTCCAATTTACGCATAAGCACACCGAGTATTACAGAAATTATAATTGCATTTACTGATATAAGAATATTTGCTTTATGATCGGCCATATCGCTCAGCTTTAAATGATTTTCTGAGGTAAGCCGTAACATGGTTTGAATACCTTTTGATGTTAAAGAATTTGCTTCTTTAATGCGCAGGTCTTCTTCCCCGGAATTTT
>CAZZXW010000363.1:0-3494 GCA_964658095.1 uncultured Parafilimonas sp.
TGTTCCTTTGAATTTAAATTGAATTGTATCGTCGGGTAAACCTGCAGCCTTATATATCTTGGTTATTTCATTCGAAACAATCGTTCCAATGGTGCGGTCAGTATTTTTAATGTTGAATTCAGCAGTTACTTTTTGCTGATGTTGAATTGCTGGCTGAGCTTTCTCAAGCAGCTTCCAGTCAAGTACATCAGTCAACACATCATCCTGTTTTTCACTGCAATAAAATGGTGCGTTAAGAGGCGCCTTTTGTTTGTGCAGTATGGAAGAAAGATTGATGTTTGAATATTTCCAATGCGTAATATTCTTTTTTGATTCCAAACAATCAACCTGGCCAACCATTTCATTAATGCTTTTAAAGCCAAGTTCAGCCATTATTTCTCTTAATTCCTGCGTAATAAATTTGAAGAAATTAATTACATGTTCAGCATCACCCGTAAACATTTTTCTTAATTCTTTATCCTGTGTAGCCACGCCAACGGGGCAAGTGTTTAAATGGCATTTGCGCATCATAATACATCCTTCAACAATTAAAGCAGCCGTTGCAATGCCCCATTCTTCTGCACCGAGCAAAGCAGCAATTGCAATATCTCTTCCCGTTTTCATTTGTCCGTCTGCCTGCACTACAACACGATTCCTTAATTTATTTCTTACCAATGTTTGATGCGTTTCGGCCAAACCTAATTCCCATGGCAAGCCTGCATGACGAATTGAACTTACCGGCGATGCACCAGTTCCCCCATCATGGCCGGCAATTAATACAACATCTGCTTTTGCTTTTGTAACGCCGGCTGCAATAGTTCCAACACCAGCTTTACTTACAAGTTTTACGCTGATCCTTGCTTTACGATTTGCATTCTTTAGATCAAAAATTAATTGAGCAAGGTCTTCAATAGAATATATATCATGATGCGGTGGCGGTGATATTAAACCAACGCCTGGTGTGGCATGGCGTATCTTTCCAATCCATTCATCTACTTTATGCCCAGGCAACTGGCCGCCTTCGCCAGGCTTTGCACCCTGCGCCATTTTTATCTGCAATTCATCCGCTTCGGTTAGGTATAAACTGGTAACGCCAAAACGTGCTGATGCGATTTGTTTTATAGCGCTGCGCATTAAATCACCGTTTGGCTTACGTTCATATCGTGCATCATCTTCGCCACCTTCACCTGTATTACTTTTGCCACCAAGCCGGTTCATAGCAATAGCAAGTGTTGTATGCGCTTCCCACGAAATAGAACCAAAACTCATGGCACCTGTTGCAAAGCGTTTGTATATATTTTCAGCCGGTTCAACATCATCAATTGAAATAGAAGGGCGATTTTTTTTGAATTGAAACAAGCTGCGCAACGTACATGCCTTTTCGCTTTGCGTGTTAACTGCTTCAGAATATTTTTTAAAGATTTTATAATCATTCATTCTTGTTGAATATTGCAACAAATGAATGGTTGTTGGATTAAACAAATGAAACTCACCTTTTGCTCTCCATTTATAAACACCCCCACTGGGTAAACGTTCAACGTTTTCTTTTTTACCAAATGCATAAAAATGTTTTATAAGCACTTCTTTGGCAATCTCATCTAAACCCATTCCTTCAATACGGGAAATGGCACCGGTGAAATATTTATTTACCACCTCTTTATTTAAACCAAGTATTTCAAAAATCTGTGCGCCCTGGTAAGATTGCAAAGTAGAAATGCCCATTTTTGAAAACACTTTCAGTAAGCCATCATTTACTGCTTTAATATAATTTTTCTTAAGCTCATCTTCGTTTAATTCCGTCTGTAATTTTCCACTTTCTTTTAAATCGCTGATAGTAGCTAACGCCAGGTATGGATTAATAGCCGTTGCGCCAAAAGCAATTAAACAGGCAAAGTGATGTACCTCCCAAATATCACCAGCTTCAACAATAATTCCAACCTGTCCACGAATGCCTTCTCTTATTAAATGATGATGTACAGCAGCAGTTGCCAGCAATGACGGAATTGAAGCATGATCCGAATCAATTGCTCGATCCTGTAAGATTAAAACTTTAAATCCATCATTCACGGCATCAACTGCATAACGGCAAAGCCTGTCAATGCCTGCTTCTAATGAACCGGCTTTTCCATTAGCCCTGAAATAACATTGTAATGTTTTTGCCTGGAAAGCACCTGTATCAATACTTCTTATCTTCTCCAATTCAAAATCTGTAAGTACAGGTTGTTTGAGAGAAACGCTGTGACATGTAAGCTCATCTTCGACTAGCGTATTACCAATATTGCCAAGAAAAGTTCCAAGAGACATTACCATTCTTTCACGAATTGGATCAATCGGCGGATTGGTAACCTGCGCAAATAATTGTTTAAAGTAAGAGCTTAAATGTTGCGGCTCATCGCTCAAAATTGCTAGCGGCGTATCATTGCCCATTGAACCAACAGGTTCTTTAGCGCCTGTTGCCATTGGCGCAATTATATAATCCAGTTCTTCTGTTGTGTAACCAAATGCTTTCTGATATTTAAACACCTGTTCCTGCTTCATTCTTGTAAATGTTATGCGCGGATCAGGCAGTTCTTCTAAACGAATTTTATATTTATTCAGCCAGTCGTTATAAGGTTGTTGCGAACAAATTTCTTGCTTTAGTTCTTCATCGCTAATAATTTTTCCTTTCTCAAGATTAACGATGAACATTTTGCCTGGCTGCAATCTTCCTTTTTCAATTATCAAAGAAGGATCAATTGGCAACACGCCGGTTTCTGATGCCATTATAACGCGGCCATCTGATGTAACACAATAACGTGAAGGGCGTAAACCATTTCTATCTAACGTTGCACCGATGATATTTCCATCAGTAAAAGCTATTGCTGCGGGGCCATCCCATGGTTCCATAAATGCAGAATGAAATTCATAGAATGATTTTTTAACTGCATCCATTTTTTCATCCATATCCCATGCTTCCGGTATCAGCATCATTAATACATGTGGTAACGAACGGCCGCAATGCAACAACAGTTCAATCATATTATCAAGGCATGCAGAATCTGATTGCCCGGGTGTAATTATAGGCAGCAGCAATTCCATTTCTTCTTTGGTAAAATAGGGCGATGTAAATGATTGCTCGCTTGATTTAAGCCAGTTAAGATTACCCTGCAATGTATTTATTTCACCATTGTGCGCTATAAAACGAAATGGTTGTGCCAGCTTCCATGAAGGAAAAGTATTGGTAGCAAAACGTGAATGTATCAATCCAAATGCACTTGTAACTTTTGGGTTATCTAAATCTGTAAAATAGCCACGTACCTGCAGGCTTGTAAGCTGCCCTTTGTAAACAATTGTTTTGTATGACAAGGATGCAATATAAAAACCTATGGTGTTTTTTATTTGTTTGTTGATGATATGCGATGCATAATTGCGCAATACAAACAGCTTTCTTTCAAACTCATTTTCATCTTTAATGTGATTAGGGCATTTGATAAAAACCTGTTCTATCTGCGGTTCTACGCTTAAGGCAGTAAAGC
>CAZZXW010000364.1:0-1561 GCA_964658095.1 uncultured Parafilimonas sp.
CATAAAATTCTCTTGCGATGTATGGATTAGCGTTCCAGCCCTGGTAATCATACTCAACAAATTTGGGATACCACTGGCTCATGCTGTAACGAATGCCTTCTGCATTATCCCGGCCGCTTCTTCTTATTTGTACGGGCACCTGGCAGTTAAAAGATATTTCAAAACTGCTTTTTGAATGCGGCTGCAACGGCGTTTTTAAATCAACTTCCAAAATTGTTTCATGATAAACCAGTTGTTGATTAACGCCATTTAATTTTACATAGTTTACACTGTCATAACCAATTTCATTTGGCTGCAGATGCTGAATGCGGTCTTGAACACGTTCGTCCCAATCATAAATCGGGTTGCCGTTTCTGTCTGTACCAAGAACGGTTTTGCCTAATTCACGGCTGCGTACATCCATCATGCTGTTTGGCTGAAATGCATTCCAGTATAAATGAATAAATATTCGGTTTAAAGTATCAGGAGAGTTGTTCCAGTAATCAATTTTTTCAATGCCTTTAAACTGGTTTGCAGTAACATTCATGTTAACATCAATGTTATATGTAATGCGTTGCTGCCAGCGATCAGGCTGCGTAAAAGCGGCAAAGCAAAGAAGACAAAAAACAAATGAAATGGTGAAACGATTCTTCATAAATTTAATAAAGGTTGATTAAATACCAGAACAATGTTTAAAGGTTTACAATCTCTCTCAACAACTTTCCATCGGCATCAAAGATTAAATTCTTTTTTTGAATACTTGATTTTTGCACGTTGATTCTATATTGAAGCGGTTTACCGGATTCCTGGATTTCATAGCTATTATTATTTTGCCAATCTGAATACCTGCTTTTTTCAAAACCATCCTTTACTTCATCAGGCAAATCATCAAACTCAACTTCACGTTCACTTTTTTGCCATGTGCCATCAGTTGAAAAATCTGCAGTTAAGTTAGCGTCGCTTAATTGAAAGCTGGCTTCAAAATACTGCAGCTTATCTTTCCATTCCACATGTGTTGCATGTGGATAGCGCGAAGCAAATGCATCAGTAACATCACCCGGTATTTTTCTTAATTGTGCGTTCCCAATAACTACAAACAAGATAAGCGAGCAAGAACAAAAAAGTTTCATCATTATAATTATAGTTTGCCTTCCAGAACTATTACAATTTCACCCTTTACATTTTTATTTGAAAAGTGCGTGCAAACTTCGTACAAAGTTCCCTGTATATTTTCTTCGAACATCTTTGTTAACTCTCTGCTAACACTGCATTTTCTTTCAGCACCAAAGTATTTTATGAACTCTTTTAATGTTTTAACAAGACGAACCGGGCTTTCATAAAAAACTATGGTTCTTTCTTCAGTGCTTAATTGTGTAAGCAAAGTGTGGCGGCCTTTTTTTAACGGGAGGAACCCTTCAAACACAAAACGGTTTGTTGGCAAACCGCTGTTTACTAACGCAGGAACAAAAGCGGTTGCACCGGGTAAGCATTCTACCTTAATATTATTTTTTAAACATTCTCTTACCAACAAAAAAGCAGGATCTGAAATGCCCGGCGTACCTGCATCTGTTATTAATGCCAT
>CAZZXW010000364.1:1661-3472 GCA_964658095.1 uncultured Parafilimonas sp.
ACAAAAAAGCAGGATCTGAAATGCCCGGCGTACCTGCATCTGTTATTAATGCCATGGTTTTTCCTGCCTGCAATTGTTCTATTAGATGCGCAAGAATTTTATGTTCATTATGCTGATGATAAGGTGATAGTGGTTTCTGAATTTGATAATGCTGCAGCAGCTTTGATGATGTTCTTGTGTCTTCACATAAAATAAGATCAACAGCATTTAAAACATCCAAGGCACGAAGCGTTATATCTTTTAAATTACCTAAAGGTGTGGGAACGAGATAGAGCATAATTCAACAATTAGAAAATTCGGCAATTCGACAATTGACTAATTATCAAATTGGCTCATTGTTAAATTAATTTACCATTTCAATTTCGTAAAATTCCATCACGGGATTAGCAAGCAATTTTTTAGATGCATCATTTGCCATTGCTTTAGCTTCTTCTTCAGAGTTAGCATCAATTTGCAAAGTAATATGTTTACCAATACGCACATCCTGCACATTATTTAAACCAAGATTTTTTAAACCGGCCTGCACAGCTTTACCCTGCGGATCAAGTAAATCTTTTAATAGCATAACTTTTATCTGAATATTATATGTCATCTGAAGAAGGTTTATAAAACAAAGATAAAATAACGTAGCACAAAAAACTTAAAGGCACTGCCAGCCATTGAATAAAAAATGCAGATACAATTGCAACGAGCGCAATAATTATAAAGGGCATTAATTTTTTTATGCTGAAGCCTGACAGCTTTAAAGCAAGCATTGGTTTATTTGAGATCATAAGCCACGAAAGCACTATGATTAATATATACCAGAATATCGGGCTAATTAAAACCGTGGTGATAATTGCATAATTATTCATCCAGTAAATTAACGGAAAGCTTGCCAGTAATAAACCGTTTGCGGGAATCGGTAAGCCTTTAAAATAAGTGGATGTTGATGTAGAAACATTAAATCTTGCCAAACGATACGCACCTGCGCAGGCAATGAAAAATGCAGGGATTAAAAAAATGAAAGATATATCCAGGCCATTATCCTGCTGTGCAAAACTTAAACGTAAAAACTGGTAAACTATCAATGAAGGCGCAACGCCAAAACTTACAACATCTGCCAATGAATCTAATTGTGCGCCAATAGCGGAAGTAGCGTTCATCCATCTTGCTACAAAACCATCAAAAAAATCAACCACTGCGGCCAATCCAATAAACAAAGAAGCCATAAACATTTGTTCAGGAATGCTTACATATTGCGTTCCAGCATCCGTTGTATCTGCCGATAATAACGTACCGTTGTTTACATATAAAGGTACAAGGCCCGGTTGCAGAATATAAACAACGGCAAGGCAGCCAAACAAGAGATTAAGAAGTGTAAATAAATTGGGAAGTTGTTTCATTAAATAACCTTAAATGCAACGAAGTAAAAATTATTCGCGGCTGCAATTAACTCTAAGTTTTTGTAATAAGATTGTGTAAAATCAAGATACGCTCTAAACTCATGTGTAGGCACTGCAAATTGATCAAAAAAAATAATGTCTCCTTTTTTTAAAAACGAGGCAATAGTTGATAGAACATACAAAGTGGCTGAATATAAATCAGCATCCATCATTAAAACATTGCGTTTGCTGTTATCAAAATTTAATAAAAATAAAGGCAGCGTTTGTTGAAACAATCCTTTATAAAATTCTCCCCGTTCATCACTTATTTCAGGTGTTTTATTTCCTGTTGAGAAAGCTCCTTTTTTATAAGGGCCATAATCTTCGGGTAAGCCATCAAATGTATCAAACCCAAAAAATTTACTGTCTGCATTTGTGTTTTGCTGT
>CAZZXW010000365.1:0-3470 GCA_964658095.1 uncultured Parafilimonas sp.
AGCAACGCAGCACATGAATGATTGCATCTGTATTTCTTATGTTGCCTAAAAATTGATTGCCCAAACCTTCGCCTTTACTTGCGCCTTTTACCAAACCTGCAATGTCAACAATCTCAACAGTTGCAGGAACAACTTTTTGCGGATGCACTAATTTTTCAAGCTCAAACAATCTTTCATCCGGCACCGTAATAACACCAACATTTGGTTCTATTGTACAAAAAGGAAAATTTGCAGCCTGTGCTTTTGCGTTACTCAGCGCATTAAATAAAGTTGATTTTCCAACATTCGGTAATCCTACAATTCCTGCCTGTAAAGCCATTATTATTTATGATTTTAGATTTACGATTTTAAAAACGGACGCAAAAGTAATCATTCATTGTTCGTTATCCACTGTTCGTTATTCATTCTTAATTATTCATGATTCATTCTTAATTTTCCCGCATGGCTTTAAACATTGTATTTGTTGCATTTTTTATAATCGCTTTTATAATTGCAATTATTAAATGCATTTTTTTAGGTGATACAACCATCTTTAAAACATTGACTGATGGCATTTTTGATGCAGCTAAAACTTCTGTAACCGATGTTGCTTTTCCGTTAGCCGGCACATTGATATTTTTTTTGGGCCTGATGAATATTGCAGAAGAAGCTGGTGCCATTCGCAAGCTTGCAAAATGGTTGAACCCGTTTATGAAAAGATTGTTTCCTGAAGTTCCAAATGGTCATCCCGCAATGGGCGAAATGGTGATGAACTTCAGCGCAAACATGCTTGGCCTTGACAATGCTGCAACACCTTTTGGTTTAAAAGCGATGCAAAGTTTGCAATCCATCAATCCAAATAAAGAAACCGCAAGCAATGCGCAGATCATGTTTTTGGTATTACATACAAGCGGCTTAACGTTAATTCCCTTATCAATCATCACATATCGGCTTGCGGCTGGTTCGCAACAGGCAACAAGTGTTTTTGTTCCATGCGTTGCTGCAACAGTAGTTACAACCCTTATGTCAATCATTATTGTTTCATTCAAACAAAAATTAAAATGGGATCTTGTTTTATTTGGATGGATTCTGTCTATTGCTGTAATTATTGTCACTTTGCTTTTTTTTGTAAGCACATTAAATGATGAACAGCGAAACACTTTCAGCAATATATCAGGCAGCCTAATCCTTTTGCTATTGATAATCGGAGTTTTAGTTGCCGCTGTTTACAAAAAAGTTTCAGTATTTGATGCATTTATTGAAGGCGCAAAAAACGGCTGGGATGTTATAATAAAGATCATTCCTTACCTCGTTGGTATGCTGGTAGCAATTCGTGTTTTTCGTGATAGCGGCGCTTTAGGTTATATTACAAATGGTATTAGTTATTTAATACATGCTGCAGGTTTAAATACTGATTTTGTGCCTGCTTTGCCAACAGCAATCATGCGGCCGTTCAGCGGTAGCGGCGCAAGAGGAATGATGATTGATACTATGAAAGTGTACGGGCCGGATAGTTTTGTTGGCAAGCTTGCCTGTACTTTTCAGGGTTCGGTGGATACCACCTTTTATATTGTTGCTTTATATTTTGGCAGCGTTGGTATAAAGAAAGTGCGTTATGCAGTTTGGGTTGGAATGCTTGCAGATTTAATTGGTGTAGTGGCCGCAATTTTTATTGGCTATTTATTTTTCAGGTAATGCATTTTGGTGCAAGCCAATTGTAAAACATTTGGCTGAAAAAGCTTATCCGCTTATCTTTGCGCTCCTTTAATAAATAGTTATGCAGAAAGATATTCATCCAAAAAATTATAAGCAAGTTGTATTTAAAGATATGAGCAACGGCTATTCTTTTTTAAGCCGCTCAACAGCTTCATCAAAAGAAACAGTTAAGTGGGAAGATGGTAACGAATACCCGCTAATCAAACTTGAAATTTCAAATACCTCGCATCCTTTTTATACAGGTAAAAACGTATTGGTTGATACTGCCGGGCGTATTGACAAGTTTCGTAAGCGTTACGCAAAAAAAGAACCTGCTAAAACACCAACTGAATAATTTAAATCCCTCCGGCTTCGGGGGGATTTTTGTTAATAAATGTTTCCATCTAAAACAAACTAAATATTTCCTTTGCAAGGCAACTTTATGGGCCAGCCAACTTCATATCCAAAAGAAAAAATAAATATTCTTTTTCTAGAAAACATCAGCGATAAAGCGGTTGAGCTTTTTCGCAGGAACGATTACATCAACATAAAAAAAATAAATTCAGCTCTATCTGAAGAAGAACTGATAAAACAAATTAAAGATGTGCACCTGCTGGGCATTCGTTCCAAAACACACATTTCGCAAAACGTTTTAACTGCTGCAAACAAACTGCAGGCAATCGGTTGTTTTTGCATTGGTGTAAACCAAGTTGATCTTGAAGCGGCTACTCACGCCGGTGTGGCTGTTTTTAATGCGCCATATAGTAATACAAGAAGTGTTGCTGAGCTCATCATTGGCTTATCAATTATCCTAATTCGCCGCATACCAGATAAAAATAAAGCAGCACATGAAGGTGTTTGGATGAAAGAATCAAAAGGCAGTTATGAATTGCGTGGCAAAACGCTTGGAATAATTGGTTATGGAAACATTGGTTCGCAGGTTAGCGTGCTTGCAGAATCGCTAGGCATGAAAGTAATATTTTATGATGTTGAAACCAAGCTGCCGTTAGGCAATGCACATGCTGCAAAAAATCTGAAAGAGTTATTGTCTTTGTCTGATATTGTTTCATTGCATGTGCCGGAAACCGCTGAAACAAAAAACCTTATCAATAAAAATAATATTAAACAGTTTAAGCAGGGAGCTATTTTAATAAATTATGCGCGTGGCGAAGTAGTAGAATTACCAGCTCTTGCCAAAGCTTTGCAGGATGGTTTATTAAGCGGCGCTGCCATTGATGTTTACCCTGTTGAACCTGAAAAGAACGGTGATAAATTCAATACGCCTTTGCAGGGTTTATCAAACGTAATTCTTACGCCGCATATTGGCGGCTCTACTGAAGAAGCGCAGGAAAATATTGGTGAAGATGTGAGTAACAAGCTGTTCCAATATCTTGAAAAAGGCATTACCAATGGATCGCATACAGTGCCGTCAATTGGTTTGCCGCCGGTTGAAAAAGCGCATCGCATTTTGCATATTCATAATAATATTCCTGGTGTTTTAAGTGCCATTAATACACAACTTTCTAATCATAACATAAATATTCTTGGCCAGTATTTAAAAACAAATGATGAGATTGGTTATGTTGTGCTTGATGTGGATAAGCAACTCAGCAAACAGGCACTTGAATTATTAAAAGAAGTGAAGGGAACTATTAAAGTAAGAATGTTGTATTAGTTGCTCAACTAAAATAAAAAAGCCTGTAAGTGAAATGTTTACAGGCTTTTTCTATAAATAAATTACTCTATTGTACGAGTTGTTTTTTCAACAATCGTGGTTTTGTTTCTTCCGCTTAATG
>CAZZXW010000366.1:0-3457 GCA_964658095.1 uncultured Parafilimonas sp.
ATAAGAAAAAAAGCGATTGTAATAATAATTTCGAAAACAGAATGCGGCAACAATGCAGCATGGCTGTAATGCTCAAGGTTAACATGAAAAGTGCCCATTATAATTAAAGCAAGTGATCGCATTATAATATGCGTTGCAATAGTGAATTTTCTTTCACCTGACTGCATTCTTTTATTTAAGGCGAAAGGAATTGAAAGCCCTACAATAAACAGGAATGCAGGAAAAATTGTGTCGGCAAAGCCAAGGCCATCTACATTGTCATCAACATGCTTAATCCATGCAGGTATATGGTTTACTTCATCTACATCATTTACAAAAATCATAAAGAACATAGTAACTGCTCTAAACACATCTATTGATTGCAAACGCTTCGGAAATTGTAACATGATTAAATTAATACTAATTATTGCAGATGGTTCAATTAAAGCAAATAAATAATCCTTAATTAAACATTTAAACGCTTAAGCGATATACTTTCTTAGCGTTAGCCATATAGTAACAAATGAACAGGGAAATAATATAAAGACCTTCGTGAGAATATAACAGTGCATGTTTAAATTAAACAGAAGTTAGCTGAAGTATCATTCTTTCCAAGTATGCTGCAATGAAATAATAAAATTGCTTTCTTTTTTAAAATACCTGAATGCTGCATATAAAGCAACTAATGCAATTAATCCATAATATAAAGGTATCGTGTCATCGTTCATGGCATAAGTTGTAAGTAAACCTTTTTTGCTTAAAGCATATAGTTGTGTTATACCAATGCCGTTGTTTAAAAAATGCATAAGCATAGAAAGCCAGATATTTTTACTGAAATAAACAATATAACCGAGTATCATACCTAAACCAAGCCGTGGTAAAAAACCATAAAAAGAAGCATGCAGGGCACTGAATAAAATACTTGTTATCAGAATGCCAACAAAAGCATTTTTTGTAATGCCGATCATTATTGGCTGCAGTGCGCCGCGAAACAACATCTCTTCAAACATCGCCGGCAACAAAGCAATTATTATTAATGATGCAATATAATCCTGCACTGTTTTCATGTTAGCGATAGCAAACACTTCTTTGTTATACTCATCTTCAAGCGACTTAAAATATTTTTCCAAAGATTTAGACAATGGGATCATCTCATTTAATTCGCTAAGCGAAGCGCTTACTGCCAATGCAATAAATGCGATAATAATTACAATTAAAACCTGTTTGCGGCTGATAATGCTGTTAAAACCGATATATGAAAATGGTTTGGTGTTTATGATTCTTGCATAAATTATTGCGGGCAAAGCCATAAAAAAAAGGGTTGTTATAATTTGCAGCAACCTTGAAAGATTTGCATTATCGCTATTTAATAATGCATTACGCAATTGGGCAAACGGTACGTGCAGGTATGAAAGCGTTATAAAAACACTTACCAACGCACCAATAAATAACCCGGCACCACATAAACATAGTAAAATAGCAAACTGCGCCCAGTGTGAGTATTGCGGCTTGCTAACATCGTAATCAAACATAAAATTTGTATAGCTTAAATTTGCGCTCAAAATTAGACTCGCAGCTTATACACTGCAATTAATTTATTGATGGTTCAAATTGGCAAAATATTATTACCGGAATTTCCATTGTTGCTTGCGCCAATGGAAGACGTAAGTGATCCGCCCTTTCGTGCAGTATGCAAAGACAATGGTGCTGATTTAATGTTCACTGAATTCATTTCAAGTGAGGGCTTAATTCGTGATGCAATAAAGAGCAGGCAAAAACTTGATATTTTTGATTATGAGCGGCCCATCGGCATACAAATTTTTGGTGGTGATGAAGATGCGATGGCAATGAGTGCAAAGATTGTTGATATTGTTCAGCCAGATTTGCTTGATATAAATTTTGGCTGTCCTGTAAAAAAAGTAGTAAGCAAAGGCGCCGGTGCTGCTGTATTAAAAGATGTTGATATGATGGTGCGCTTAACCAAAGCCTGTGTTAATTCAACATCACTTCCGGTTACAGTTAAAACGCGCTTGGGTTGGGATGAATCAAATAAAAATATTGTTGAAGTAGCTGAACGCTTGCAGGATGTTGGCATAAAAGCGTTGTCCATTCATGGCAGAACCCGCAGCCAGTTATATAAAGGCGAAGCAGACTGGCGTTTGATTGCAGCTGTAAAAAATAACCAGCGTATCAACATTCCAATCTTTGGTAACGGTGATATTGATTCGCCTGAAAAAGCTCTTGAGTATAAGAACCGTTATGGTGTTGATGGCATTATGATCGGCCGTGCTGCCATTGGTTACCCATGGATTTTTAACGAGATAAAACATTACGTAAATACAGGAGAAAATTTATCTGCACCAACCATTGAACAACGCATCAATGTTATAAAAAAACATTTACAACGCAGTATTGAATGGAAAGGTGAAACACTTGGTGTGCTTGAAATGCGGAGGCACTATTCAAACTACCTTAAAGGATTGCCTAACATAAAAGAGTATCGCTTTAAACTTGTAAGTTTAAAAGAACCGGAAGCTATTTATGAAGTGCTTGATGAAATTAAAAATGCTTACGCTTATATCCAGCCACAGAAAAGAAATGTAAACATAACAGAACTCGCTTACAGTTGCGGTTAACATCTAATTAATAAAAAAGCTTCTGCAATTCTGCAGAAGCTTTTTAGTTTAAAAATTTAATGTTGAATGATTACCTGTTTTTGAACAGGCAAACTTCCATGTTCATCAGTAACATATAAATAATAAATACCGCTTGCAAGCTGAGACACATTCATTGAAATATTATTCGTGCCCTTATTAATGTAAAGATTTTTAATCAACATAGTATTGCCAGATCTATCTTTAAGTTGCGCTGAGATCTTTTCATTCTTATCATTATTAAAAGAAAAACTGAATGAAGTGTTCGCAGGATTGGGATATAAGTTGCTTATAGTAGAAGTACTATTTGAAGAAGTAAATATATTTTCAGTGGTTTGCCCTGCCTTATTTAATGAAGACACTATAGTTTTTGTGCCCGCACTGTTTGTTTGACTATTGGTAACATTGGGCACAGTGGTAAAACCAAACAATACAGGATTTGTGCTGCCCGTTATTTTTACAGTATGTCCTGTGGTGCCTGTGCTGTTTACATTTACAGCAATTATAAAATATCCATGATCTCCTGTTACGAGTGACTTACCAATGCTGACATTATAAGTATGCGGTGTTGCAAATGTTCCGGCAGTTCCGCCTAAGTAACTTGAGCCACTGATGCTTACTGCGGTAGAATTGAAATAGACCAACACATTATCAATATCATTTGCATCAACACTGCCGGTAAGCGTAAACTGAATATTATTAACGGTAACAGGTTCTGTAGCATCCTGCATTTTTACTGCATAAATAATATTATTGTTACTGCCTTGGGCAATAGTTCCCGATGGTAGGCTCGAAGAACTAAGTGTTATATCCGCAGCCTGTAT
>CAZZXW010000367.1:0-3445 GCA_964658095.1 uncultured Parafilimonas sp.
ATGTTTGTTTGTTTAGTGTTGAAAAACGATGTGGCTGTCAATAGCGACAGGTAAAATAGTTGTCTCATATTTTAAGCCAGATATTAGTATTTATTTTCTCTAACATTAACACGTTCTGAAAGCATTTTTTTTGTCCTGCCAGGGTCTTCTTCAAGGTTTGTGAGTTCGCCAGAAGCTCTGTTAATCATTTTTTGGTTTGTAACTCAAAACAATTTTCCCACCTGGATATAGCTTTGCTTGTGTAGGAGTAAATTTCAGCACGCTGTCAAATGAATTAAAAATAGTCATACCGTTACTGATAGCTGTTGGATTTACAATAAGATGATACTCATCAATGAGTCCTTCTTTTATTAGCGATGAAACAAAACCTGCACCGCCAAAAACAAGAATGTCTTTACTATTTTGTTTTTTTAAGCTGGAGATTTCTTCTGCAAGATTTCCTTTTGCTAAGGTGGTGTTGTTCCAGGTTGATTTGTCGAGTGTTTTAGTGAAAACTACTTTTGGAATATCAGCAATCTTTTTTGCAAATGGATGAGTTGGATTTTTGATAGCTGTATCCTCCCAATATTTTATGATGCCTTCTGCCGTTTTTCTGCCAAGTAAAAGAGTATCAGAGGTGTCCAGCAGAGAACTCATAAACGCGGTAAGTTCGTCATCTGGATTCCAGGTCATCCAATCATTTTTTCCATTTGGTTGTGCAACATATCCATTAATGGTCATTTGCATTTGTAATTTTACTTTTCTCATTGTCATTTATTTTAAACAAAAATAGATTGCTAAATAAAATTTTATGGGGTGTGATTATGCCTTTCTAAGAGTGTTTTGCGGCATTAGTTTCGTTTCTTTCTTGTAAGGTTTATCAATTGTAATGTGTAGTTACTATGACCGCTAATGTTGAAGCATTATGAAGGCATGGAAACAGCGTATTGTCTGACGATAATAAAGGTAATAAGAATTACTGCTGCACAAGTATCGTTATCAAGCCATGCTTTAACTAAGGATTAGTTGTGCGTTCGTGCTATTGTGCCCTTTCAGTTGAATGTAAAAATTCAAGTTTCCATTTACCGCCAACTTTCTTAAAGTCTGCACTTTCTAACCAGTTGAATGTTAAATGTGTGGTATCATTGATTGTAAACTCTCCATGATTAGTGTAACTCATGTCCCCAATAGTATTGTCAACATCAACTTTAAAATTGTCAAAGGTATATTCAGCTTTAAATTTTGGAAAACTGTTTAGCATGTCAATCAAACTGTCATTATTAAAAATTTTTCCGTTCTCGTATAGTAAAAAATCACTCGTTGTAACATCCTTCATTTTTTTGAAGTCTTTGGTTTTAATTCCATTGTAGTAATCCATTAATACAGATTTTAATTGTTCAGAATTACCATTCTGATTAGTCTTTTGGCAGGATGCTGATAGTGCAAGCAAAACTGCAATAAATAAGATTGTTGTTTTCATATTGTGTTGTTTTGAGTTTGCTGTATATTTATTTTATGCTGTCCGTTTACACTTAGTTTGTCAAATTAATGTTTTGCATTGTGGTATAGCCAAAATATGACGCACAATGGCTCGATATTATTCAGGCAGCGCATTCAGTGTAATGTCAAAGCCCGCAGCCGATTGGAAAACTGATGATGAAGATAACAACTAATAGCTAAATTATTCTTCAGCCGGAACAAAAGCTAATAATGAATAAGGCGATGAGAAGATGTTCGTTTGCCAGCATAGTAGCAACCCGAATGATAGCCGCTATCAATTAGGCTACAAAGGTTGCCTCAACCTTTTTTTAGATTGTCCAAATTATATGTAGTAGGTGCTTAGTCAGGCTGCCAATTCGTGTCCAGATGTGCTATGCTTATTTCAATGCAGTTCGGCGGGTTCACTTTAGTTATCAAGCCTGGTTTTACCTGGCAGCAAATTCTGGACGCGCATAGGATTCCAGGAAGCCGCACACCGAACAACGGAATGTACCCACCGGAATGGACTTGTCTGCTGGAGCTGGAACAGTCGTACCAAACCAGCTGGGCTTACCCGGTGCTCCCTCCACCCAGTTGCTGACGCGAGAAAACTTTGACCCGTAAAAGTCGATAATGAACCCCTGCACCATCATGCCGTTGCACTTGGGACACTGAATTGGTTCCGTATTCGTGCTCAAATCTCCGGAAGAGAAATTGGAAGAAATTGTCATACGTTGAAGATATTATTCTACTACAAATATTGGCATTACTAACTCAATTCTACAATAAATTACATCAATTTTTCACGAAAATGAACTAATGTACAACGCGGATTGAAGAACCTGCATTGGCTGATTGTCACTGTAACATGGTAGCCAAAGTTGAAGCGTTTGCGGAGGCATAGCAATAGCGATTGGTCAACTGGTACAAATGTTTAATTGAAAACATAAGGTTGAAGATAAAGACAAAGGCTCAATAGTTTATAGTTGGTTTAAATTAAAGATAATAAGAATTACTGTTGTTAATATCCGGCACATGATTACCCTGCTCATACAAATATTTTATTGGTGCTGCCTTTTTATATAATTTATTCTTGAACTTTCCATGATGGATTATGACCAATTTCCCAAAGGTGTCCGTCAATGTCTTGAAAATAACCATGATAACCACCCCAAAAAGCTTTTCGTGCTGATTTAGTAATTTTTGCGCCTGCTTTCTGTGCTTGATCCATTATAGCATCAACTTCTTTGTCACTATTTACAAAGTATCCGATTGAAAATTCAGTAGCACTCTCAGGTTGCAAATTTAAATTACTATCCCATGCTAAATTTTTTCTTTCATATAGGCATAACATCCTTCCATTGTCAAGTTCGAACAGCACTACTGCGCCATTTTCATGTTCTGTACCCACAATGCCTTGTGTTTGCCAACCAAATCCGTCTTGATAAAATTTCATAGATTTTTTTAGGTTGGAGACGCCAAGCGTTAAAAGATTTATTCTCTGTTTCATTGTAAATTTCTATTGCGACAATAAAACTACACCATAGCATTTATATCATCTACCGGGCTTATATAATTCCACGCATTACCTTCTCAGCTAAATTTATGTCCCCAGCAGGGTCTTCGTTACAAGCCTTGTGCAAAGCTACAAGACCCTGCGTTATTGCAATTCCTCATAATGAATAGGTGTATAATGCTTTGTGCAGATGATTAGGCATAATAACATAAAAAGTTACTGCTGCACAAGAGCTGCGCACATTAGTCATGCAATGAAGACCTGCTGAGATAAAAACAATTTTGTTTCTTGATACAAATGCTTGGGCGAATTCGAAAGTTGCTCATCTGAACATAATTACTGGTTTTCCTGGTTTTTTACACAGTTCCTGTTGGTAGCAATTTTATCTATTTGTTTCAACAATAAAGAGCAAGGTTCATTACACTAACGTCGACCATAATGTCTCGAACCTGAACCATAGGTTCCGATTAA
>CAZZXW010000368.1:0-1155 GCA_964658095.1 uncultured Parafilimonas sp.
GCATGGTATTGTTTATCCTGAGGCTTAAAGCGGTTTGTGTTTACAAACACCTGCAGGCGTTTTGCCGCTGTTTTTTGCTTACGCAATTTTTCGGCACAGGCGGCAGCATAATTTACCAATGCTTCTCGTATGTCTTTTTTTTCTGTAAGCGGAATTCCGAATGAGCGGGAAGTACAGATGTTCTTTTTAGGCGGTGGTTCAAACTCCCATTGTATCGCCGGGTTACCATTTAAATCATGCCATAAGCGCTGGCCAACAACGGTTAGCTCTGACCGCATCCACTCTTCGGGCACCTGTATTAAATCAATGGCCTTTTGAATGTTTCTTGCTTTTAATTTTTGACTAATCTGATGGCCGATTCCCCATATATCCTGTACGTCTGTAAACTGCAGCATGTCAAGTTCCATTTCTTTGTTGGCTGCCCAGAATACACCGATATCTTTGAACTTTTTTTTTGCATACCGGTTAGCCATTTTCGCCAGTGCTTTTGTTCTTGCTATACCAACGGTAACAGGGATGCCCGTTAATTGTTTAACGGCTTTCCTGATCTTCATTCCAAGCTTCAACAGATCAGTGTATAAAATATCATGCATATCAAGAAATGCTTCATCAATTGAATACAATTCGATGCGGGGAACGAATGAAGCAAGTATATTCATAACCCGATTACTCATATCCTGGTAAAGCGTATAGTTAGAGCTGAAGATTTTTACATTATGCTTTTTAAGTTCATCCCGAATCATAAACTCAGGGGTACCCATAACGATACCAATTGCTTTTGCTTCTTCACTGCGTGCAATGGTGCAACCATCGTTATTGCTTAAGACCACCACAGGCTTGCCTTCAAACTGCGGCTGGAAAACGCGTTCACATGAACAGTAAAAATTATTACAATCAACTAAGGCGTACATCTTATTTATTTTGACGATTTACAAAACGGGGCTTCATTAACTTTAATCCGCATTCCGCATTCATCTTATCAACCAGATGAACCGTAAGTTCCGGAGCTGTAGCGTCATCAGGCATGTGTATAAAGAAATAAATATCATTAATGCCTTTGCTCAACCAGTTTTTCACGCGTTCTACCCAAGCATTTATGCGTGTATAATCTGCTGGATGTAAACCGTTGCCTACATAACGAATAAAAACCTTTGG
>CAZZXW010000368.1:1165-3424 GCA_964658095.1 uncultured Parafilimonas sp.
TGGTTAGATGCATGTGCGCCAAATCTCTTCTGTAAATTGTGTCAGTGATAACAGCACCAATGTTTAATGTATGTAAGGTTTCAAAAAGTTCCTCACAGAATGGCGTTTTTAACCAATCAGGATTGCGCACTTCTAAGAAGAATTGCATGTCTTGTGGCAGTGATTTTAAAAACTCAAACAACTCTTCTTTACGATGGGTTGAGTGGCTATCACTTAACTGTATGAACACCGGCCCCAAATGTTCTTCAAACGCGGCAATACTTTTTAAGAAGTCCTTCAATATAAATTCCTTACCTGTAAGTTTTGCAAAATGCGTAATGCCTTTATACATCCTGGGACAGAACAAAAAGTGTTTTCCTCTGGCTTTGTCTTTCCATGTGTGAATAACTTTTTCATCATAAATTTTATGGTGCGTTGCATTTAATTCAATGCTGTTAAAATGCTCAACATAAGAATTAAGAAACTCTTTTTCGGTGGTATTTTGATGATAGATTTTGCCAACCCATTCTGGATTTCCCCATGTTGGGCAGCCTATGTAAACCTGGGCATCCGTTTTTTTTTTGCCCGTAAGAATTTGTTTATTAAATGATGGTTCTTCCGGTAAGCTAAATTCTAAATTATCTAAATATTTCTCTTCAACACGACCAAAGTCCATAAAATAATTTTTCTGTTGATATTTAGTAATCAGCTACTAATCTAAGCTGCATTTATCACACAATGCTGGATCAACCAAGGCGTACATGCTTTACATTGTTAGGGTTATGAATAATAGCAGCAACAACACCCCAAACATTCAGTTCTGCTTCAATTCTCTGTTTTCTGTATTTAGGATTTGACGCTACCAAAAAATTACCATCTGCATTTTGCTGAAGGCGGCGCATGATATTGGAACCGTCTATTGTAGCAACGAGTATATCATTATTTTTCGGTTTGAGTGAACGATCAATAACAGCAAGGCTGCCCGGAAATATTCCATCACCAATCATTGCGTCACCGCTTACTTTAAAGAAGAATGTAGATGATGCATGTTCACCTATGATCAATTCATTCAGATCAAGCCGTTCTTCTTCGTAATCTTTGCCTGGTGAGGGAAAACCCATTACTAATCGTGTAAATGGTTATCAAAAATTTTCTGAACCTGTGGCGACAATTTTTTTCCTGCCATAAGACATTTGTTCAACTGTTTCATCATCAAAGGCGAAACTGCTTTGGAATAAGCAAAGTTCTTTTTATTTGAAGCATACCATGGAGCGTCTACCTTTTCTGTTGGCGGATAAAACATATCGGTAACGCCATCATTAAATTCAAGAAGAATTTGCCATTGCACAGGAATATCAATTCTGCCGGTGATCTTAGCTATTAAATGTTTACCATTAACTTCTACGGGAAACTCAACCTGGTGTTCAAATGGAAGAAAAGCGGATTTATCTGCAATACTTTTTGAAACAAGAAAACTGTTATTTGCAAAGCCAGGGTTAATTGATGTTGTGATCATATGATGAAATTTTAAGTAACTGAGTAGATAATAAATCAGCGAAACCTTCATCAAGGTCACCAGAAAACAACTCATCTGATTCAGGATAAAAATCAGACTCTTTTATAGTTCCGTCAGGCATATAAATTTCAAGGTTGTAGTTACCTGAATGAAAAGCCGGCGTATCATTATTTTCATAAATTATCGATTCGGCAATTACCTTGTAGGTAAATCCATTATACAGAATTTCAAGCGTTGTTGATGACATTTTGATGCGATTAAAAAACTAAATTACTTAGTATTAAAATACTAAAAAAATTATTTTTAAAAATTTAGGTTTTACGACGGGATTGCTGCTATTATTTTTCTGTAAAGTTCAACATCAAATGGTTCATCTGATTCAAAAGGCTCTTCACCTGAACGATCTATAACGGTTTGAATGGTGCCGTTGGGTGTAAGCATTGTAATTAAATAATTGCCGGTGAAATCAAGCGCATCGCCGGGATTTTCTGATTCAGTAGCATCAGCATAATATTCATGGCAAACGACAACTTCATAAGTAAAGTTGTTGTGAGTAACCGTAAACAATTTTGGCTGCAGGTATTGTAGTTGTTCACCCATGATAGTTTTGTTTAAGCTTCATAATCTTCAATTGCCAAGCCAATCTTTTTAACCCAACTATTATCAACATCAGTTGTAGCTTCCCATTCGCCGTTTTCATTCAAGCCAATCGTAGTAATCAAATCCTCCTGATAAATCTCATACAGGACTTGATCAGGTTCTTC
>CAZZXW010000369.1:0-3392 GCA_964658095.1 uncultured Parafilimonas sp.
AGGCACATTCCACTTTGAATCTTTGCGTATAAACACTTCTTCATTGTGCGCTGCCACACGATGAGGCAATGCTTTAAAAAATAATTCAGGCCGCTCTGCATTATACACTTTGCTGTAAAAATCTGCGCCTCCTGCATCTTTACTTTCTTCCATTCTTGCATCACGGCTGCGCAAATAGGTAACACCTGCAGCCCATACTTCCTGGTTGCTAATTGGTGCTAAAATTTTTGTTGTGTGCCAGTTAATATCTATTTTATTTTTTGTATGAGTTGATAAAAACTCAAATAAATTTTCATGGTTGATCACTTCCGTCCAGCTTTTGTCAAGAAGAAAATTTTCATTGTCGCGCTGAAAAATATTACCGATTGATGTTTTATATAATTTCATCAGTTAGCATTTTTACATCATCGTAAGTATTTTTTAAAAAAACTGGTATCATGTTTTAATCTTTTTGCAATTTCTATTTGACTTTAATATCATAAAGAAATTCCACGCTTCCACGGAATAAAATCATCATGCAATCCAACTTCTGCTTTTGCTTTTACAGTACCATTTGCTACATCAATAATATAATTTAAAATTCTTTCGCCGGCTTGTTCAATTGTTTCATTACCTTCTATAATAGTTCCCGTATCAATATCAATAATATCATTCATCTTATTATACAATGTAGTGTTGGTTGATAATTTTAAAACCGGCGCAATCGGGTTGCCTGTCGGCGTACCCAATCCTGTTGTAAACAAAACGATAGTTGCACCGGCACCAACTTCTGCTGTGGTTGATTCAATATCACTGCCAGGCGTACATAATAAACTTAAACCAGGTTTTGAAATTTTCTCCGGGTAATCAAGCACTTCTGTAACTGGTGAAGTGCCGCCTTTTTTTGCAGCGCCTGCAGATTTTATAGCATCTGTTATCAATCCGTCTTTTATATTTCCCGGCGATGGATTTGCATAAAAACCTGAACCCACTTCTGTTGCGCGTTTATTATAGGTTGTCATCAAGTGCATAAATTTTTGTGCTGTTGTATCATCAACGCAACGATCACTTAATTCCTGTTCAACACCACATAATTCAGGAAACTCTGACAACACAACAGCACCGCCCAAAGCAACCAATAGATCAGATGTATAACCAATTGCAGGATTAGCTGAAATGCCAGAGAAGCCATCAGAACCACCACACTCTAAACCAATACATAATTTATTTAATAACGCAGGTTTTCGTTCAAGCCTGTTAGCTTCTATCAGGCCGGCAAATGTTGTTTTAATTGCTTCACTCAACAATTTGTTTTCATTACCAATTTTCTGTTGTTCCAATAAGTATAAAGGCTTTGAAAAATTTGCATCACGCTTTTCAATTTCTTCTTTTAAAATCGCAACCTGTGCATTCTGACAACCCAAACTTAATACGGTTGCACCGGCAACATTTGCATGTGTAATATAACCGGCAAGCAATCCGCACAAAGCTCTTGCATCATCTCTTGTGCCACCGCAACCCAGTGTATGTTTTAAAAATTTTATGCCATCAATATTGGGAAAGATCTTTGTTTCTTCTTCATATAAATCTTCAACTGCAACTTCTTCCTCTAAAATGTTTTCAGTATTTCCTGCATGATATTGCTGTACAAAACGCTGCACCATGTTTTCGTAAGGAGATCGTTGAGGCGCATAACCTAATGCTTTCATAAATGCTTCCTGCAATACTTCTACATTCTTGTTTTCACAAAAAACAAGCGGAATAACCAGCCAGTAATTTCTTGTACCAACGCTTCCATCTGCACGATAAAAGCCATTAAATGTTTTGTTCAGATATTTTGAAACATCCGGTTTATGCCAGTCATTATGCCTTTCTTTTAAAGAATAACTATTTGATGCATGCTGAATATTTTGCGTTGAAATCAATCCGCCCTGCGGAATAAATTTCGTGGCTTTACCAACCAGCACGCCATACATAATTATTGCATCGCCATCATTAAAATCTTTCAAAGCAAATTTGTGTTTGGCAGGAATGTTTTCTTTTAATTCAACTGAAGAAAAATCTCCATCACTTACGTGTTCGCTTTTATATAAAACAGTAAGCGCTACAGCAACGTTATCGTTCTTATGTATTTTTAAAATTTTTGTTTGCATAATCCGCAACTATTATTCAATTGTATCTTTTGTATAATTGCCATTAACCATTCTTACAATGTTTAACGAATTAGCATTTTTTAATTCTTCGGGCAATAAACTATCATTAAAATTCTGGTAACACACTGGTCTTGTAAATCTATAAATTGATGTTGAACCAACTGAAGTAAATTTACTATCTGTTGTTGCAGGATAAGGGCCGCCATGCATCATACCATGTGTAACTTCAACACCGGTTGGTACACCATTAATAATTATTCTGCCGGTTTTTAATTCAAGATAACTTATCAATTCACTATAATTATTTAAATCGTTTTCTGTGCCCCAGATTGTGATCGTTAATTGTCCTTTCATTGATTCAGCAATCTTCATTAATTCATCTTTGTTTTTTGAAATAACATGCAGGCTTGATGGGCCAAACACTTCTTCATGCAATTCATTATTAGCAATAAATATATCGGATGAAGTGGTAAACATATTTGGTTCAGCTCCATTTTCATTTCCCGGTTTATTTGATTTGTTATGAGGTTTTACTTCGCTTAACGCTGAAAATTTTTTTATGTTTTGCTGGTAAGAATTATAGATAGAATCCGTAAGCATAACTTCAGCATTTGCATTATTGATTGATAGTTCAAAAGCTGAACGGAAGTTTTCAGCATCTTTATTTTCATTGGTAATAATTATACCGGGATTAGTACAAAACTGCCCGGCACTTAACAGGTTTGATGCTGCCAATGCTTTGGCAATCTCACTGCTTTTTTGCTCCATTATTTCAGGCAAAATAAATACAGGATTGGTGCTGCCCATTTCAGCATAAACAGGAATGGGTTCTTCGCGTTTGGCAACCGCATCATAAATGGATTTGCCTGCTTTAAATGAACCCGTAAAAGCAACAGCTTTTATTATAGGATGCTGCACAAGGTATGTTGCGGTTTCAACCGATGCGGTTTGTATCATTGAAAAAATACCATCAGACATATTTGTTTTTTGTGCCGCGTCAGCAATAATTTCTGCAACCATTTCTGACAAACCCGGATGACCAGGATGTGCTTTATAAACAACACTGCATCCTGCGGCCAATGCTGCAATCGTATCACCGCCTGCAACTGAAAATGCAAACGGAAAATTGCTTGCACCAAACACAGCGATTGGTCCAATTGGTTTTTGCATTTGCCTTATATCTGGTTTAGGTAAAGGTGTACGTTCAGGTAATGCTGTATCAATAATTGCCTTTACCCATGAGCCTTCTGTTAACACCTG
>CAZZXW010000370.1:0-3387 GCA_964658095.1 uncultured Parafilimonas sp.
TTTTGTGTTGGGCTTGAAGTTGGTTTTACTTTTGCCTGTGGAGTTTGTGCTTCAGAAGCTACGCTGATACCGATTGCAACTACTGCTAAGAATAATAATTTTTTCATTTTATATTTCTTTTAAAACAATTAAGACATTGCACTAACTGGATAATGCAGCTTAATTAAAATAGAGCAAGTATTTAATTGTTGATTGAACACTAAAGCATACTACTAAAAAAATTTTCTTTAAATGCTTATCAATTCTTGGTTTTAGTTCTGCCGGTTTTGGTGTTCACTTTCTTTTTATGCTTTACGCCATGTTTTTCTGACTTTACTTTATAACCGTTATGATGTTTGTGTTTACTAAAAGTGTTATGTACTTTTTGGCCTGCGGTTGAAGTTGATTTTAATTTTGGCTGCTCAGTTTGTGCGTTAGAAGCAAGGCCAATGCTCAACACAAATGCTGTTAAGAATAATAATTGTTTCATTTTTTATTTTAGGACAATAATAATCTAAATAAGTTTAAACTTATTGATATCGGATATAATAACTAAGCAAAGAAGGATGAAGGATCAATTTAATATTTCTCTTCAAGCTGTAATAATTTCCAACTCCACATCACCATGCATAGCATGAGCAACACATGTAAGAATCAATCCTTGTTTTAACTCTTTATCTGTAAGCACTTCATTATACGAATGCCATATATTGCCCTTTAAACAACGGGCTACACAACTGCCGCAACGCCCCGCTTCACAACTATAAGGCAACGATATGTTACGCTTTTTTGCTGCTTGTAAAATTGAATCAGGATAATGTGCGGCATAATTATATTCATTGTTATTTAAATGAATAATTATATTATGGGTTGTTTTATCCGGCGGCAGCGCATCACGTTTATTAATTGAATTGATTACAAAATTTTCGCGCTTTATATTATTTTTCGGAACATCCATTTCTTGTAACGTATATGTGCATAAGCGCATATACGATCCTGGCCCGCAGATATAAAAAAGCGTTTCAGTAAAATCAGCAACCGAAAACTCATTCAAGAAATCAACAATTAGATTTCTATGCAGCCGCGCTTTAGATAAATCGACAAAATCACTAAAGAGAAACTTTAATTTAAAGCGATGCTGAAATTTTTGTTCAAGCAATTTTAATTCATTAAAAAAAATTGTTTGTCCAGGCGAAGCATTGCTGTAAATCAAAACAACATGTACATGCTGATGCGCATATAGCAATGTTTTTATTAATGAGTAAACAGGCGTTATGCCACTTCCTGCAGCAAAGAAAAATACCTGTTTATAATTACTAAGATCATCAGGTAAAATAAATAATCCACCGGCGCCAATAGTTATTAGTGCATCATTTACAATGGCATTGTCAGTTAGTTTTCTTGAGAACAAACCATTTTCCACTCGCTTTATGCCAATTGATAACAACTCGTGTAAAATGGGTGATGATGTAATTGAATAAGACCTTCTTATTTCTTCGTTATGTGAATGATATACAAAAGTTAGATATTGGCCAGCTTTATATTTTATATTATGATCATTAGCAAATGAAAAAATTTTAAAATCTTTTATTGCTTCAGTAATATGTTGTATGCGCAGTGTTTTATATAAGCCGTCATTAGTAATCATGCAGCTAATTAAACTTTTTCAGCAGGAGAAAGATTATCCTTTATAAGAAACCGGAGGTTTATCTTTCTTAACAATGAGAAGGAAATAATAACCCATACAATGCCTAAACATAATGATGCAATAACATCGGTTGGATAATGCATTCTTAAAATAATTCTGCTTACGCCAATTGTAATAGCAATTAATAACAGACCTATTGTAACAATCCATTTAATAGCCGTTTTTGATGTGCTGTTCCGAATTATAAAAATTAATATGCTGCAAAAAATAAAAGAAGAAAGTGCATGACCGCTGGGAAAGCTATACGTATGTATGCCCTGTATTATAGGCAGATTTGGCCTTACACGATGGAATAATATTTTTAAGCCAAACATCATGGCAGTGCTTGAAAGTGCAATAATGGCGATGTCAATACCTGCCCTGAAATTCTTTTTTAAAAAAAAATACCCGATTAAAACCACGTAAGCCGGAACAAGAAAATAAACAGAACCAAAAAAACTGAAAAAGGTCATAAGCTTCACTAAACCAGGTGTGGTAAAAGAATCAAAAAACGAAAAGATTTTATTATCAATAGAACGTTGTTTACCCAACACAACGCCATGTGCAAGAAAAGCAAATACAAACAATGAAACAATAAACAGCAGGCTTATAATTAATACTTTTAACGAAAGCACTTCTATAATTTTCTGTTCTTTTTTTATCATGCGGTTAACTGCTTAAAATTATTCAAACATAAATTTGGTGTAACTATTGCATATTTGTACACAAAACAAATAGATTTATTATGACTTTTGTACTTTTAATTTATGATCTTAAAATTGTTGAAACTGTAACGGCAACAGATTTGCGCGTACATCCGGCAGTAATTACTAACAGTTACAACACAGAGTTACATAATAAAATAAAGTCAGCCATGCATACAAAAGGTTATTCAAGCATGGCACACACAACTAAAACACATTTACCACATAACTGTCTTGTAAAAGACAACACCAGCCAGCAACAGGCGATCATAGATTTAATTGATGTTGTAAAAAAACATGATGCCGCTTTAGAAAGTTATGTTGCTGTTACCGTAACTGGTTCTTACCAGGCAGATGCAAGTTTGATATAAGAAATTTCTTTTGATCAGGGTTCCAAGACTCATTTAGTTTAACTAAGAGAGAACCAATGAAAAACGTTATTAAGATACCACTCTTGAAATTTTATTTTCAAGCATCATCAGATCAACCAATACCATTGCCGTAACTGCTTCCAATACGACCGGAACGCGTAATGCAATACAAAGATCATGACGACCTTTTACTGAAAAACTTTCGATTTGATTGGTTTCCCAATTTAATGTTTGTTGTTCCTTTGGTGTGGATGATGTGGGTTTTATCGCAATGCAAAATACCAACTCGTTACCATTTGTAATACCTCCAACTATGCCGCCGGCATGATTGGTTTTTGTTTTACCTGTTGCATCTTCGATAGCATCATTATGTTGACTGCCAAACATTTTTGCAGCAGCGAAACCCGCACCAAACTCGATGCCTTTTACTGCGGGGATTGCAAAGACTGCATGTGCTAATAAACTTTCGGCACTATCAAAAAATGGTTCGCCTAAAGCAAGAGGCAAATTAGTTACACGACATTCAACAATACCTCCAATAGAGTCTTTTGCATCAATAGCTTTTTGGAGACCTTTTTCCAAATCTGTTTCGCCGCCAATTTCAAGTATTGTAGATTTTACTGTAATATCTTTCAATATCTTTTTT
>CAZZXW010000371.1:0-1283 GCA_964658095.1 uncultured Parafilimonas sp.
GGATATTATGTAATGGCAGGAAAAGATAAAGATGGCTGGCCGCATTTTAAACAGTTAAAAGAGTTACCGGCTGTTTCGTTAATGGAACAGGAAAATCTTTTAAAAGACCATATATTATTTTACTTTGAACAACAGGAATTTTAAATATCAACTATGAGAAAAATTGTATTGGCCGTATTTACGCTTTTTTGTTTTTATTCATTGCATGCACAAGTAAAACCTGTAAAAAAAATAACTGCAACTTCTAAAACAATTCTGTCTAAAGAAAAGTTAGTTGAAATAAAAACTGACATGGGAACTATAGTTGTAAAGTTGTATGATTCAACGCCATTGCATCGTGATAACTTTATTGCAAAGGTTAAGCAAGGCTTCTACGACAGCCTTTTATTTCACCGCGTAATTCAGGATTTTATGATACAAGGTGGTGACCCGACCAGTAAAAATGCTGACAGTGCTGTGCAGTTAGGCAATGGGGAAGGACCTGGTGATATGATACCTGCTGAATTTAAAAACAACCTTATTCATAAAAAAGGTGCATTGGCGATGGCGAGAACAGATAACCCTGCGAAAGCAAGCAGCAACTGCCAGTTTTATATTGTAGAAGGCAAACCTGTTGATGATAATTTTTTAAACCAGGTTGAGTGTAATGCCAGGCAAACAAACCCGGGATTTTTTTACAATGATGCAGAAAGAAAAATTTACAAAACAATTGGCGGCACACCATTTCTTGATCAAAACTATACCGTGTTTGGTGAAGTTGTAAAAGGGCTGGATGTAGTTGATAAAATTGCGGCAGTATCTAAGGACAGTAATGACAGGCCTTTAAAAAATATAAGGATGAAAATGCGTCTACTTAATTAAGCTTGGCAATCTGATTGCTTAATTATACTTTTATTAAAATTTATGCATTTAGCTTTAAATTATGCAGCTTTCAACAATTGCTTTTAATTTGAATTAAATCAACTCAAAACAAATACAAACCATGAATTTTCCGGCTGAATTAAAATATACAAAAGATCATGAATGGCTTAAACTTGTTGATGATAACACAGCCATTATTGGCATAACAGATTTTGCGCAAAGTGAGTTAGGTGATATAGTGTATATTGATATCAATGCAATAGAAAAAGATCTTACTGCAGAAGAAGTGTTTGGTACTATTGAAGCCGTTAAAACAGTAAGTGATTTATTTATGCCTGTTGCAGGAAAAATTATTGAAGTAAATGATCTATTAAATAATAATCCGGAACTTGTAAATACAGATCCGTATGGTGAAGGATGGA
>CAZZXW010000371.1:1320-3377 GCA_964658095.1 uncultured Parafilimonas sp.
GCAAACGCTGATGCGTATGAAAAAATGGTTGGTTAACTAACTGGTGCTTGCTTTTTATGCCTGAATTATTAAAATACAGTGAAGCGGAACTTGTAGATATGCTTAAACAGCGTACGCAGGCTGCGTTTAATTATTTGTATGATAATTATTCAGCATCGTTATATACAGTGATCGTTTCAGTGATTCAGGATAAAGAATTAGCGAATGATGTATTGCAGGAAGTGTTCATAAAAATATGGCGACAAATAGATCAATACAATTCAGATAAAGGAAGGCTTTTTACATGGATGATCAATATTTCACGCAATGCAAGCATAGACACGTTAAGAAGCAAGAGCTATAATTCGCAAAAGCAAAACCGTGAATTAACTGAAAGCGTATATAATGCAGCCGGCTCTGTGAATATAGAAACCGACAGGATTGGTTTAAGAAAGGTAATTACAGCTTTAAAAGAAGACCAAAAAGTTTTGATTGAGCTGGCCTACTTTCAGGGATATACACAAGATGAAATAGCAAAGCTTTTAAATATGCCGTTGGGTACAGTAAAAACAAGGCTACGCAGCGCATTAATAAATTTAAGAGTGTTATTAAAAAAGTAATGGATACAAGGGATTACATAGAAAGTGGAATAATAGAGCAGTATGTTCTTGGGCTTACTTCTGTTGAAGAAACAACAGAAGTAGAAACTATGGCTGCTGAACATACTGATGTAAAACAGGCTATCCATGATTTTGAAATATTGGTTGAACAACAGGCTAATGAAAATGTTATTCATGCACCGGCATTTATTAAAACAACTCTTGAAAATATTTTAGCTGCTGAATTTTCAACTTCAACTATTAAACAAATTCCTCAGTATAAAAATGAAGGTGCTGTTGTACGCAATTTATCTTCATTAAAATATATAGCTGCTGCTGCAATTATTTTATTACTGTTCAGTACCGGTCTTAATTTTTATTTCTATTCAGCTTTTAAAGATTCATCTTCAAAGTATGAAGCTTTGTTTAATGAACGTAATACTTTACAGGCAAATAATGCGGCTTACAAAACGCAGATTAATGAAATAAATCAAAGCCTGCAAACAATTGAAGATACCAACATGGTTAACATTACTATGAAAGGTGTTAAAGGTAAAGAAGATAATGTTGCAACGGTTTACTGGAATGCTCACACAAAAGAAGTGTATCTGTTATCAAACAAAATGGATAAAGCACCTGAAGGCAAGCAATATCAGCTTTGGGCAATTGTAGACGGTAAACCTGTTGATGCAGGTATGGTTGGTTATGATTGTAATGGGTTATGTAAAATGAAGGTTATTGATCATGCACAGGCATTTGCGATAACGTTAGAAAAACAAGGCGGAAGCCCTGTACCTACAATGGATCAGATGTATGTTATAGGTAAAGTTTCATAAAGAAATAAGACAAAAAAATTTTAAGAGTCCTGCATTAATAATGCGGGATTTTTTTTGTGAAATTTTGATTACATAAAACTATACATCATAATAAGCCGTACATGTATTAAATAAAATAATGAAAAAAATCTTCAAGATCACTACACTTCTTTTTGCAGCTATATGTTTAAATATAGTTATTGTTAACGCACAGGAAAAAACAGTTATGGTTGGTGGTGCAGCCATGTATCCTTCAAAAAATATTGTTGAAAATGCAGTAAATTCTAAAGATCATACAACATTGGTTGCAGCAGTAAAAGCAGCTGGCCTAGTAGAAACTTTAGAAGGTGCTGGTCCATTTACTGTATTTGCCCCAACTAACGAAGCATTTAATAAATTACCTAAAGGTGCTGTTGATAATTTATTAAAACCTGAAAATAAAGATAAGCTTACTGCAGTACTCACTTATCATGTTATTGCCGGTAAAATAGACAGCAAATCACTTATGGATATGATAGTAAAAAACGGTGGCAAATATTCAGCAGCAACAGTACAAGGCGGCAGTTTAACCTTTACTATGAAAGGTAAAAATATTTTAGTTATGGATGAAAGCGGTAATACTGCTACAGTAACTATTAAAGATGTGTATCAGTCAAATGGTGTA
>CAZZXW010000372.1:0-3339 GCA_964658095.1 uncultured Parafilimonas sp.
AAAAAGAATAATAGGAAATAAAGTTGAAGATTTTAAAGAAGGCGAAGTTTTGCTGATCGGACCAAACACACCGCATGTATGGATGAGTGATAAAAGTTTTTATATACCGGGGTGTACCAAAAGATCCAAGGCTTTGGTTCTGTATTTTAATCCAGAGATTTTTTCGGATAATTTTTATAAAATGGAAGAAAGTTTTTACCTGAATGAATTTTTAAGACAATCTAAAAATGGGATAAAACTTACCGGCGATGCAAAAGAAGAAGTAATTAAAATGTTAGAAGAGATGATTGATGCAAAAAATCTTGATAAACTTATAGGTTTACTCAATATACTTAATATTATTTCTACCACAAGTAATATAGAATTAATTAATGAAGATATAATGCATAAACCAGCTACTTCAAACAGGCTTAAAAATGTAGTAGAATATATTAATTTGAATCATAAAACAAATATCACTTTAAAAGAAATAGCAAAAGTAGCTAACCTTACACCTGAATCTTTTTGCCGCTTTTTTAAACAGAAAACAGGAAAGAAATTTAATGATTATTTGCAAAGCACAAGAATAACTTTTGCTTGCCAATCATTATTAAATACTAGTATGGGTATTGCTGAAATTGCTTATAAAACCGGGTTTAAAACCACGCCAGGCTTTAATAAATTATTTAAAAAATTTGCGGGCAGTTCTCCTACTGAATATAGAAAATGCTTCACCAGCTTACAAAAAGGCTACATTCATAAAAATGTAAAATGATAAAATTTAGTTCTTAGATTTATTAACTTATACAACGCTTCAGACACATTCTAAACCAACATAATTATTCTTACTTTTCATCGCATTTGTTCGTCTTACTATTTCAATTGTAATCAACAGAAATTTAAGGGTACAAATTATAGGTAACAACCAACAGTATCATACACAACGATACAATAATTAACAGTGAATGATGCTTGAGTAAGAATTGGAATAAAAAGTATCGAGCAGTAATTGCCATGAAGGCGGTTTACTGCTGTTAGCGTATTAATCAAAAAAATGTGAAAATCATTACAATAAAAACTGGTTGTCTTATTCATATCATTAGGTGAACTACCTTAGTTCGGTGCCTGAGTTTTTTGTTGAAAATGAGGATTGCAGAAGAAAGTAAAGCATCTATGATAAGACATTTACCGAATTGTTTCAAATCATTTGCCCGTTATCACTCAAGTGTTTATTTTTTAATCTTACTTTCTTTAATTCCTTTCTTTTCTTACACACAAACAACAAACGATACAACCACCACATTTACCTTACAACAATGTATTAATTATGGCTTGCAGAATCAACCCACTTTTAAACAGGCGCAAATAAATGAGTCTATTACAAAAGCTACCAACGCAATTAATAAATCAGGTTTATATCCACAGGCATCAGCAAGTGCTGATCTTACACATTACCTGCAATTGCCTGGCAACTTAACAACCACCAATGGAACGACAACACAAAGCAGCCGAAGAAATACCTCTACAGGCGGCTTCTCTGTTACGCAAAATATTTACAATCCACAGCTGGTGTATTATTCAAGAGTGGCGCCTTATTATACAAAGCAAGCACAAGAGTTAACTGACAGCACTAAAATAAATATATATGTATCGGTTAGTAAATCTTTTTACAACCTGTTGTTAACGCTGCAGCAGATAAATATTTTGAAGGAAGATACGGTAAGGCTTGCTCAAAATGTAAGAGATGCATATCATCAATATATTGGTGGTATTGTTGATGAAACGGATTATGAAGAAGCCACCATCACTTTAAATAATTCATTGGCTGAATTAAAACAAGCCACTGAAAACGTTACGCCGCAATATGCTGCTTTAAAGGAAGCGATGGGTTATGCACCGGAGAAGCAATTCAATATTGCTTATGATTCTTCGCAAATGATGAACGATATTAATGTTGATACAACAGAGCAAC
Organism: uncultured Parafilimonas sp.; assembly: GCA_964658095.1. Lineage (GTDB taxonomy): Bacteria > Bacteroidota > Bacteroidia > Chitinophagales > Chitinophagaceae > Parafilimonas. The sequence goes on from CAZZXW010000372.1 coordinate 1,952, forward strand.
TGCAATATGATCGTCGCATCGAATACAAATTTTATCAAACAAATATTGATATACAACATCAGCTTACACATTATTATCAGCTTGCTGCATGGCCAACAGTATCTGGTTTTTTTGAGTATAATGATCAGTTTACTAACAACAGTTTTTCAAAACTTTATTCAAAAGGTTATCCTTATTCTTTGATAGGATTAAACGTAAGCGTTCCCATCTTCACAGGCTTTTCGCGTATTCTAAATCTACGACGTTCAAAGCTGGAGGAAGATTATTTAGGTTGGAATGTTACAAATCTTCGTGCAAGAATTTATTCCGAATACACCTCCGCACTTGCAGACTATAAAAGCAATTTGTATAACCTGCAATTGCAGCAAAACAACCAGGCACTTGCTCAACGTGTTTATTTTGTGGTAACACTTCAATATAAACAAGGCATCGTGCCTTATCTCAATGTTATCACAGCAGAATCAAATCTCATTTCATCCCAGATAAATTATTTAAACGCGTTGTTCCAGGTGCTTTCAAGTAAAGTAGATTTCCAGAGAGCAATGGGTGATATTAAATATTAAACATGATGTAAACATGAAACGATTACCTATATTTTTAATTTGTTGCACATGTTTTTTTTCCTGCAAGGAAAAAAAGAAAGATGCTAATGCTGCTTCGCAGGAAGTGCCCGTTAATTTATACACGGTAAAAGCGCAGCAGGTGTTATATTATGATCAATATCCTTCTACAACACAAGCATTAAACCAAGTAAATATTGTTGCGCAGGTGCAAGGTTATGTAACAGGTATTTATGCAAAGGATGGAAGCGATGTAAAGAAAGGGCAGGTGTTGTATGAAATTGACAGCCGGCTGTATCAATCTTCGTATGATGCTGCGTTGGCTAATTTGAAAGTTGCTGAAGGCAATGAAGCTGAAGCGCAACAAGATGCAGATCGTTATGTGTATCTCAATAATTATCATGCTGTGGCAAAGCAATTATACGATCATGCTGTGATTGCTTTACAAAATGCAAAGAATGAAGTAGCGGCTGCACAACAATCCGTTACTACTGCAAAAACAAATCTTAGTTATTCTGTAATTAGGGCACCGTTTGATGGAACCATTGGTTTTAGTCAGGTAAAAATGGGCAATGTGGTTACAGATGGATCAACTGTTTTAAATACAATCTCAACCAACAATCCAATGGCTGTTGATTTTGTGGTGAATGAAAAACAATTGCCGCATTTTGAAAGAATATTTAATGGGCAAGAAGCAATGCCAGATTCATTGTTCACTATTTTGATGTCTGATAATTCTTTATATTCTTACCAGGGAAAAATTTCTGTTATAGACAGAGCTGTTGATCCGCAAACAGGTTCAATAAGAATACGTATTGTGTTTGATAA
>CAZZXW010000373.1:0-3319 GCA_964658095.1 uncultured Parafilimonas sp.
TGAAATATTATCATCGCTATCTCCGCAAACAATATCAAACCCAACTGTGGTTTTGCTTACACCGGGCGTATTTAATTCAGCTTATTATGAACATACTTTCCTGGCAAGACAAATGGGTATTGCGTTGGTTGAAGGCAGAGACCTTGTGGTTGATAATCATAAAGTGTACATGAAAACAACCAATGGTTTAGAACAGGTGCATGTTATTTATCGCAGGATAGATGATGAATTTTTAGACCCGTTAATGTTTCGTGCTGACAGTAGTTTGGGTGTGCCTGGCATTATGAGTGCATACCGCAAAGGCAATGTGGCATTAGCCAACGCAGTGGGTAATGGTGTTGCTGATGATAAGGCCGTGTATGCTTACGTACCGCTTATGATTAAATATTATTTGAATGAAGAACAGATATTACCCAATGTTCCAACATATCAAATGAGTGATAATGATGCAAGGCAGCATGTATTCAATAATATCCAGGATATGGTGATAAAACGCACTAATCAATCCGGTGGTTACGGAATGATAATGGGTAATACAATAAGTGAGCAGGAGTGGAGTGAAGCAAAAAAAGCAATTGAAAAAGACACACGTAATTTTATTGCACAACCTATTTTACAGTTATCCACTGTACCTTGTTTTATAGATGGAAAATTCCAGGCACGGCATGTTGATTTACGCCCATATGCTTTATGCGGGCCAGATGGTGTAAAGATTGTTCCCGGTGGATTAACACGTGTTGCTTTAAAAGAAGGTTCACTGATTGTTAATTCATCACAAGGCGGCGGAAGCAAGGATACATGGGTAATAGACTGATAATTATGAATGATGAATTGTTTGTTTATAACTCATAACTTATAACCAACGTATAATGCTAAGCAGGATTGCAGATTCTTTATTTTGGCTTCAACGCTATATGGAGCGTGCTGATGGCTTGTTGCGTATCATGCGTACAAATTATATCTTATCGCTTGATAAAGGCATTAACAGCAATCTTACGTGGCGGCCCGTGCTTGAAATTTTTACACATCTTAACAGTGAACAAATTAAAAATTTAGAGAATGATACAACCGGTACGCTGCAGTATCTATTAACTGATGCAGACAACGCAAATTCGCTGAAAGCAATATTTACCAAAGCCCGTGAAAATGCAAGAGGCGTGCAGGACCATATTACAAAAGAAGTGTGGGAGCAGGTGAACCAGATGTATCACTTAGCTAACAGCACAAGTATTTCTGTAAGTGTTTCAGGATATGATGCTTTAGAAACAATTGAAAATTTTTCAAAGAACAGCTTGCTGTTTGCCGGTATAACAGATGTTACAATGCCACGTGGTTTAGGCTGGAGTTTTATGAACCTTGGAAGGTATATTGAACGTTGCACGCAAACCATTGAAATTACAGACAGGCAATACAAAAGCATCAGGTATAATCTTGAAAATAATATTGATATACTGCAATGGCAATATCTTTTGTTTTCGCTTTCAGGGTTTGAGCTTTACCTGAAAACATATCAAACATCACACTACAATAAAAATATTTTACACCAGGTTATTCTGAATGAAGATTTTCCACGTTCTGTGCTGTATTCGCTAAACCACATTTACCGTTATCTTGATGATGTTGCCGGCGAGAACAGATCAGAAAAAAATGATGATCTTAAAAGATTCTTTGGAAGATGTTATAGTGAAATCAAGTACATGGATTTCGAAAAACTGAAAGGTGAAATTCTGGAGCAATGTTTGCAAAACTTAAGACATAACATGATTGGATTTAGTAAATACTTAACCCAAAACTTTTTTTCTTACAACTAATTACAATGCCTGTTTTTAAAATACATCATATCACAAAATATGAATACGACAGACCGGTTAGAGAAAGCGTAAATGAAATAAGGATTTATCCGTATAACAGTAAAGACCAGGAAACGCTTTCGCATGAATTGAATATAACAACACATCCTTCCATCTTAACTTTTATTGATTACTGGAAAAATAAAACCGGTGTTTTTAATGTGCTGCCCTTGCATAATGAGCTTGTAATTGAAAGCAAACTTATGTTACGCACAACAGCAGCCGCTGATGTGCAGGTAAATTATATTTCCAACTTTGATGACTTGCAAAATGAAATAAAAGATAATTTAAAATTGATCGAGCTAACAGAAACTTCAAAGATCAAAAACCAGTTCGCTGTTGATGACATTATAAAAGAGATAACTCAAAACACAACAAGCATTGCAGTAATTGCACAGAACTGCAACCGGTATATCTATTCAAATTTTAAATACATAAAAGGCATTACCGATATAGAAACAACCGTTGATGAAATTCTAGAACAACGTGCCGGTGTGTGCCAGGATTTTGCGCATGTAATGCTGCAGGTATTACGTACTTTAAAAATTCCTTCGCGTTATGTAAGCGGTTATATATGCCCTAATAAAAAAGGCACAAGAGGTGAAGGCGCCACACATGCATGGGTTGAAGTATACATACCAAAATATGGATGGGCAGGCCTTGATCCAACCAATAATATTTGGGTGACCAACAATCATGTTAAGCTTGCCATTGGCAGGCACTTTAATGATTGCAGCCCCGTAAAAGGAACTTTTAAAGGGCCGGCACATCAAAAGTTATCTGTGTTTGTTGCAGTAAGTTATGAAGACGGAAATATTTTTGAAGAGATGAATAACGTAAAAATGCAGAGCTATAATTCAACACCAAAGGAAGAATTGCTTGATGAAAGCTTTGCTGCACAGCAACAATAAAAGTGTTGCCTTAATAATTTATCAGCTTCATTACACTCTCATCTAATCTTGCCTTTGCTAAAAAATTTTTTTCTAATTCTATGTTGAAAGGAATTGGTGTGTCTAAAGATGCGCAGCGAATAACAGGTGCATCAAGCAGTTCATAGCAATGTTCATTTATCCATGCCGAAATTTCCCCGCCAATGCCGCCAATCAATGTGTCTTCATGCAGAATCAAAACTTTGCCAGTGCGTTCAACACTTGCTTGTATTGCATTATAATCTAAAGGCAGCAATGTTCTTAAATCAAGTATGTCAATTGAAATATTTGAGTGTGTACTTGCATATTCAAGTGACCCATGTACACCGGCACCATAAGTAATTATGCTTATTTCATCGCCATATTGCAGCACTTTAGCTTTGCCAATTTCAATTTCATAATATTCATCCGGCACGTCGCCATTGATGCTTCTGTATAAAGCCTTATGTTCAAAATATAAAACAGGATTTGGATCATTGATGGCTGCAATTAATAAGCCTTTTGCATCAATTGGTGTTGATGGATAAACCACTTTTAAAC
>CAZZXW010000374.1:0-3318 GCA_964658095.1 uncultured Parafilimonas sp.
AAAACATTTAATGCAGTTTCAAAAACATCTTTGGTTGCACCATGCACCTGAGGTACACAACGGAAAGAATATGGATCCTGAACCTGCGATTTTTTGGTTGATGTAATTTCACTATTGCTCAAATAATTACGAATAATTTCTGCAGTTTCAACCTGGCCTTTATGCGGACGTATTGCCTGGATACATGCATGCAAAGGTTCAATCATGCAATCAAAAGCATCGAACGATAAAGCAAAAATCAAGTCAGCCATTTTAATAAGATGCTCTGCTTTCTTCAAGCAAAACATACCATAAGCACTCATAAATTGCGTACCATTTATCAATGCCAGACCTTCTTTGCTTTGCAGGTGAATGTTGTTCCATCCAAGTTCATTCCACGCCTCTTCAACATTTCTTTTTTGATTCTTGTAATACACTTCACCCAAACCAATTAATGGTAAACTTAAATGGCTCAACGGTGCCAGGTCTCCTGATGCACCAAGTGAACCCTGTGTAAAAATTACAGGCAGCACATCATTATTATACATATCCATCAATCGTTTTACAGTATCAATCTGCACACCGCTGTAACCATAACTTAAAGATTTTATCTTCAGCATCAGCATTAAACGAATAATATCTTTTGGCACTTCATCGCCCATACCACATGCGTGTGATGCAAGCAGGTTATGCTGCAGTTTTTCAATGCTTGATTTATCAATCTTTACATTTTGCAAAAAACCAAACCCTGTATTTATACCATAAAACAATTCATCTGACAGTTCAATTTTATTATCAAGATATTGCCTGCACTTAATGATGCGTTTATGCGCATCAAATGTTATAGAAACCTGTTGCTGATAATCCAGTAAATTTTTTACTTGCTCAAAATCAAGCCACGTATTATCAAGCGGTAAATAATTATAACTCATTTAAACTATGCTTGTGAGATATTTTATAATGCAACAGCAATCTTATAATTTTTTAGCAACAGATTTTTTGTTTGCCTTTTTTGCAAGTTTATTATTGTAACGGATCACATCCCAATATTCCTTTCCGTAGGCAACATATAACTCCTCTCCCGCTTCTATTTTTTTTGTTGATTCAATAAACACCCTGCCGTTTTCATTTACAAAATTGCAGTTATTGGTTATGCCTTTTATTCTCGTTATACCGGCAGCATCATTTATATAACGGGCCAATACTTTTTTATGTTTCATTGCATCAATCACATGGCCACGTTTTACATAATAAACATAAGCATTAAACACGTTGCCATGCTGCACTTCTTTCCACGTAGTAATCCTGCCTTTATATTCAGTAATGCGTGTTGCTTTTTCAATAAGTTTTTTCGTAAACAACCCTTTACCTGCACCCGGAATTTTAGAACGCTTAATAATTAACTGCTTTTCAAGTAATGCCATAAGCTCAAATATAAAAGGGTTTCATAATTGCATGATTGTTGAAGTAATATTTATTAAATCAATAAAAATGAAAAAAGCCCTTATTCTTTTTACACCGTTTTTAATTTGCGTTTCCTGTAACAATAATACCGCACCAAAAGATAGTGTTGATTCTGCTAAAGAGGCTAATCAATCTATTGATAGCTCAAACATAGCAAGCAACAGCAATAAAGATAGTCTTAAGAACGATGCTAATTTTATGGTGAATGCCGCAAGTGGCGGCATGCTTGAAGTTGAATTAGGCAAAATCGCTGAAAAAAATGCTGCCTCACAGCAGGTTAAACAATTTGGAAAGATGATGATTACAGATCATACAAAAGCTAATAATGAATTGAAAGCGCTTGCCGCAAAAAAGAATATTGTTGTGCCTGCAACTCCCGGAAAAGATGAACAAACTAAAATTGATAAGCTGCAAAAAGAACAAGGAAAAGATTTTGACAAAGATTATGTGAGCCTGATGATTGACGATCATAAAGATGATATACAGGAATTTAAAAAAGCTGCCGATAACGCACAAGATTCTGATATAAAAGCGTTTGCTTTAAAAAATTTGCCGGTGTTGCAAAAGCATCTCAACAGCGTACAGGCAATTGATTCTTTAATGAAGAAATAATCTAAAGCCATAGTTGATAACCGCATGGCAGCAGTTGATTTATATAAAGATGCTGTACCATTACAAACAAACAACTTAAATATTGTAATGGTACTTGCGCCACATGCGGATGATGAATCCCTTGGTTGCGGAGGCACAATCGCATTGCTTTCAGAACAACATAAAAAAGTGTATGTTGTATTTATTACAGATGGAAGCATGTCTCATCCAAATTCAAAAAAATATCCCTCAGAAAAACTTGCTGCTGTAAGAAAAGCAGAAGCAATATCAGCATTGCATGAGCTTGGTGTTGAAGCAAACAATATTTTTTTTCTTCATAAAAAAGACAGGCATTTACCGGCATGCAATGAACCAGGATTTAAAGAAAATGCAGAAGCATTAATGCATATAATTGAAAGCTGCAAGCCCGAATTAATTTTTGTACCTTATGAAAAAGATCCGCATCCTGATCACCGTGCAACGTGGCAGATGTTGATGTATATCAGAAAAAATTACACAATCAATTTTTCTGTTGCTGAATACCTCATCTGGTTATATAATTTAGGTGAAGAAAAAGATTTTCCGAAAGATGACTTCACCTGCAGATTCACTAACATAAAACCTTATTTGATTAAAAAACAAAAAGCTATTGCGCAGCATAAATCTCAAACAACACATTTAATAGATGATGACCCGCAGGGATTTATTTTAACGCCAGATGTGTTGCAGCACTTTAATAATGATAAAGAATTTTTTCTTGATAGAAATTTATGAAACAATCATTACCGCAATCATACTTTGATCTTGTTTATAATAACAGCGAAGACCCATGGAACTATGAAACCAGCGAATACGAAAAAGCAAAGTATGCATCAACTATAAATGCGTTGCCCAAACAATATTATAATAATGCTTTGGAATTAGGATGTTCAATTGGTGTGCTTACCAAAATGTTGAATGAAAGATGCACAGCATTATTAGCTATTGATGCAAATGATAAAGCACTAAAAAAAGCAAAAGCCCGTTTACAAAATTTATCAGTAAAATTTGAAAGCAGATTTTTACCTGTTGATTATCCTGAAGGAAAATTTGACCTTATTGTAATGAGTGAAGTTGGTTATTATTTATCGCTTAAAGATTTGAAAATCCTAAAAGAAAAAATTATTGATAGCCTTGAAATAAATAGTGATCTGATTCTTGTGCACTGGTTACCTTTTGTAGAAGATTATCCATTAACCGGTGATGAAGTGCACAATTTATTTGCGGAGCCATGTGCATCATTAA